>JAWOFY010000469.1:0-13389 GCA_046497285.1 Candidatus Hydrogenedentota bacterium | reverse complement strand
GATTATTATGGCAATTCGTCAGAACACATCGCAACTGGCGATTTCCTTGATAACGACCGACCTCCGTCCGGGGTTTGGGGGCTCAAGCGCACTCACTCCGGCGGCTGCACAACCTCAATAACGCGGCGGGCCAAGTCATCCCGGCCGATGCCGCGCAACCGGTTGACCGCCACCGCCGCCCGCTCGGTAATGGTCTCCGGCGTAATGTCTTCAGCGCCTTCGAGCCATGCGCGATACTCCCGCTCCAGCAAGCGAGCGGCCTCAAAGGCCTCCGCCGCCCCAACGGAGGGTTCCTGGCGTTCCGTCTGATACACCTTGCGCAGTTCGTTGGCTAACGCCATCACAAAACGCTGGAAATCCTCGGAGCCGTCGAACTCGTCGGGGCTGTAATCGCCTTCGAAGCGTGGCGGGTCCACATCCAACCGAAAAACACCGGCATAACCGGGCTCATTCACATGGAACTCGGCCGGACATCCCGCAGCTTTATAGCGATCCATCAAGCTCTTGCTCATGCTGTTTCCTTATCCACTCCACAGCCAACGGCGCGCGGCTCCCGGCGTTAACCATCCACCCCGAACGCCGTGTTCGGCGCCATTCGTCATGAGTTCTCCTACCTAACTGCTCAGCGGATTCATCTATAGCACCCCCCACTCGCTTAGAATTGGCGCACTTTATCGCGTAGGGTCTCCGCCCGTTGCAAGACCTCGTTGATCGCCGCTACTCGGTCGGACTCAGCCCGGTTGCTCGCTTCATCGCGCGCCTTTTCAAGCGCGGCAATAAGCTGCGCGATCTGTTCATCCATGTGCTCCCGCAATTGATCGCGCGAGGGCAACCGCGTTTCCAACACGACACAGCGTTCCATACCCAGCCCAGCCTCTTCCAGCATTTGGCGGCCTTCGGGGGAAGCCCCTAGGCCGGGGGGATCCAACACCTCAAACAGATCGTGGCGCCTCAAAAAATCGAGGAGTTCTTCCTCGCGAACATGCTCGAACTCCTGGTGCTCATGCAAATGCCGCAGCAACCGCGATAGGGGCACGAGCGGATTGCTGACTTGTTTGAGATAATCCAGACAAGCTTGCTCTATTGCTTCAAGATTCATAGGAACGATCCGCCGCCTCCATCGATAATGCGCTTCGAGCGCCTTGGATCATACTAGCGGGTTTAAGAACGCGCATCAAGGATGCCTAGTACCCCCCCGTCGCCGGATAAAAACCCTGCTTCAGGGAACACAATCTCCCGGCACACCCCCTTACCACGGCATTGGAGAAGCCCCCTCCCTTCACGAATACGGCGGCAATGTCAGCCGGGGATTGAGGATCTGAAGGCGATGTGGACAGAGGGCGCTTTCATATGGTATCTTACGCATGGGTTAGGGGTGACGGCCCAACTTTCCTGGTCACCCTATTTGGGCTTTTCGTGTGCCGGTGTAGCTCAGTTGGTTAGAGCGGTGGAATCATAATCCACGAGTCCGCGGTTCGAATCCGTGCACCGGCACTTTTTTATTATCAATATAGCGGTTTACCGGTGGTCCTCGCGCAGAGGATAAACCGGGCTGTGAATGGTCCCAGATTAAAAGGAATACGGGGTCTCGCCCTCGATAATGGCGAAAACGCCGGCCTTTTTAACCGCTCAATTCGGAACCTGCGCCGCCGTGTTCTCCCCTTCCACCACGCTTGTTGATCAAGCCGCGGCTACCATTGCCTCCCATCAACTTCTGCGCGCCGGTGAAAACGTGTTGGTGGCGTGTAGTGGCGGCGCGGATTCCGTGGCTTGCCTTTCCATCTTAAACAAACTCGGCTACACGACCCATGTGGTCCATTTTAATCACCGCACGCGGGGCGCGGAGAGCGAAGCCGATTGTAATCTCGTCGCGGACCTCGCCTTTCGTTGGGGGCTGCCCTTCCATGTGATCTCTCGCCCCGTCCTAGATGAGGCCGAAGCCGCCGGGGAATCGTTCGAGAGCTATGCCCGCCGGGCGCGGTACGCAGCGTTTCTTGATATCGCGCGGGAAACGGGATGCGCAGCGCTGGCGACCGGCCATCATCAAGGCGATCAAGCGGAGACCGTGCTGATGCGTCTGGTGCGGGGTTCCGGCATGCGGGGTCTCGCGGGCATCCCCCACGCGCGAACGGAGGAGGGCGTGCGCATCATCCGGCCGCTGTTGGATTGCTCGCGAGACGCCATCGAACGCTATTTGCGGTACTGGGAACTGCCATGGCGCGAGGATGCGACCAATACCAGCGGCGCCTACACCCGAAACCGGCTCCGCCACGAAATCCTGCCCTTGCTTCGGGGGTCATTCAATCCGAGCGTGGACGAGGCGTTGGCGCGAACCGCGGCATGCCTGCGCGACGACGACAACCTGCTGCGGGAGCAGGCCGAGAGTTTGCTGCGCCGTTGCCAGCGGAGCCACAACGAAATCGACCGCCAAACGTTCGCGCATGCCCATCCGGCCTTGCAACGCCGCGCCATTATGTTCCTCGCCGAAACCCATGGCGTCACCCCGGCCTTTGAACGGGTCGAAGAAGCCCGGCATCATCTCGCCCACGGCGCAACCGGCGCCTCCTGCGACCTTGGCGGACGGCTTCTGTTGCAGAATGGCCGCCGGACCACGGAGATCGTGGCGCCGGGCGCCGGAATGGAATGGGGCATGCGCCAGCCTGTCCATCTGGCCTGTCCCGGGGAGACGGTGGCTTTCGGCAAGCGCTTTCGCACCCGATGGCTGTCGCGGCTCCCCGCCGAATCGGTGAAAACGTATTGCCATCCCGGCCGGCAAGTGTTCGATGCCGCTCACGTGGCGGGTCCCCTCGTGGTGCGGCCCCGTCAGGTGGGCGACCGGTTCCGTCCTCTTGGCATGGAAGGGCGCCGCAAGGTGAAGGATTACCTCGGGGACCTCGGTCTTACCCCGAGCCAGCGCGAGAGCCAGCTTGTGCTAACGGATAGCGAACAGATCCTGTGGATAGTGGGGCGCGCGATAAGCGGTGATGCAACGGTGGGACCCCATACCCAAACCTTGCTCGAAGTGGAGGTGGACGATGCGTCTATGTGAGCCGCCCCTCATCCCGGTGGAAAGAATTCAGAAACACGTGGCGGAATTGGCCGCGGCCATCGACGGGGACGCCGACGGGCGGGATTACGTGCTCATGGCGGTCCTCAAGGGGGCGATGTATTTCGCCGCCGACTTGTCCCGCCGGCTGGAGACGCCGCATCGGCTGGAGTTCTGCCGCGCCCAAAGCTACGCAGGGAACGAATCCACGGGCCAGGTTCACATCCCCATTTGGCCGGAGAAAAGCATTGCGGGCCAGCGGGTGCTGCTTGTCGAAGACATCCTCGACACAGGGCGGACCACCGCGGCTATTCTGCAACGGCTCAAGCAAGAAGGCGCGGCGGACACCCACGTCTGCGCTTTGTTGAACAAGCCTTCCCGGCGCGTGATCCCGATTCCCGAGGACTACGTGGGACTAACGATCGGCGACCATTTCGTGGTGGGGTATGGGCTGGACTACGAGGAACGTTACCGGGGACTTGAGGCCATTCACGTGCTGGAAGACGATGGTTCCGCCGATCTCGACAGCGCTTAGCCGTCCCTAATCCCCTTCTTCCCCGAAGTCGTCCGGCCACTCGTATTCCTCGACATCGTCCCCCTGGATGAGCAGGATGACGTCGCGCCCGGTACCGGCGTGTTTAGAGACGCTCAACACCCGGCTTCCGGGCGGGGCCACGCTATTTTCGGCGAATTGCCGAGCCGCCCGCGCGCCCCTAAAAAACTCGATGTTGATGTTATCGTAATCCTCGTAGCGTTCGCGTAATTGCGCAGCAAAATCGAGCAGCTCTTCCTCGCTGGCGTCTGGTCCCACGGCGCCGATCATTCCTTGGAGGGACGCCGCCTCTTGTTCTGATTCGCCCTGGGGATCTGGATCCCGGCCCCATTCCCGCGTCACGGTATAACTGAGGGAACCATGCGTTTGGATGTCGCTATTTCCTGTGAAGTCAAGCTCCGCCGGCGTCCCGCCCCCGGCGGATTCCTCTTGAGGGCCCCCCGGCCCGCCTTCGGCGCCTGAATACGCTTCCAGGGCATCGCGAAAGGCGGGATTCTCCCGAAGACGCGGCGCACCCTCGGCCAGCCAATCAGGGGGGCGGGACGAATCCTCCCCCGTTTCCGCTTGGATCATCTCGTCAAGCCAATCCTGCTGCCGGGGCTGGGGCACGCCGGAAGGGGAAGCGCCCTCAGAGACCTGACGCTGTGCGCGAAGCTCTTGGAGTTCTTGGCGCAAACGGGCATTTTCGGATTCGAGACGGCTCACCACACTGTTCATGTGCGTTTCAAGACGGTCTTGAAGCTGTTCGACCTGCCCCTGTAAGTGTTCGATATCCTGACGCAGGTCAGCGTTGGACTCGGAGCCTCCCCCTTGCGCACCCATCCTTCCCGGCGGAACCCTCGAACGGGTGGCCATCTCTTCGGCCCGCTCCTCAAACGCTGCGATACCGTCTTCCGACAACCCCGCTTCTTCGGTCGACGCCTCCTCCGGCTCCTGGGCGGGTAAGAGAGCCATCAACATGCGCTCCATCTCAGGGGATTGAGCGCTGAGCCGGATCTTCTCCAGCTTGGGCACATAACCGGGCAGAACCCGCTCACTGGCGAGACCATCCCCGCGCGCCTGCCACGCCGCCCCCAAGAGGGCCTCCTCCTGCTCTTCCTGAAGAGAGGATTCCCTCTCCACCAGCGCCTCACAGGCATGAGGTTTTTCAAAAAGCTCCTCGGGAGGACCACCGTACGACGCGGCAGGATCACTTTCAGCGACAGAGGGCTCCTCAGGTTGGGAGTCCTCCACGTCATCACTTGGCGCCGCCTGCTCATGACAAGCTACCTGGGAGGGCTGTCCTTGCGTTACAAACCACAAACCCAGCCCCACCGTTGCGAACACGACAAGGAACACAACAATAGTTAAGGGGATTAGGAAGTTCTTGGATTCACGTGTCACGGAAATGTAGACCCTGCTTTATAACGGCGCTGCATTAACCCCGCGTCCGCCCCGCCCGCACTTTTTGAGAAACGGCTCCGCTTCCAGAGCGGTTGACCTTTCTAACGCCACACGCCCTCTGTTTGCCTCACGAGATAATGCCCAGGCCCCCCACTGCTTCTTTTTGCGCGAGATACTCGTCTAAGAGACCGTTCACTTCCGTGGGCTTAATCCCTGCCAGCTCCAGGTTAGTGTCCTGACCGGCATAGAGATCGCTCGTGAGGGCCATCCCCGCATTGTCGGCGTCAGCCACTATATTCGCCAATCCAATCAAGGCGGCCAACTCTCTGTTCTCCTTGGCTTCTTCAGGCGTATGATGGAAACGAATCGCGGTTGCGATTTCCCGAGGCAGCTCCCAATGCAGAGCCAATTCGTACCCGGCCTCGGCATGCGTAAGCCCCATCACTTCCCGTTCCGCCTCCAGAAGGGCCTCTCCGTGAAGGGAGGAATCCACACGGGCGTAGCGGTCCTGCGCCAGCTCCGCGAAGACGATCCGCCCAATGTCGTGAAGCAAGCCCGCGGCAAAACTCCCCCTGAAATGCTTCGCCATGGCGCTGGCTTTGGCAAACACCGATGCGGCCGCCGCACAGTATAGCGATGTGCGCCAAAACGCCCGGTAATCAAAACTCCCGGCCTCATTAAACATTTCAATCACCGTGGCCGCCACCACGATCGCATAGGTTTCGCGCAATCCCAGTAGGCTGACCGCGTGTCCCACCTCGACCACTCGTTGGTAAAAACCATACGCGGGCGAGTTGGCCACACTCAACACCTTGCCCGCAATCGGCGGATCCCCCGACAAAAGCGTGGCTACATCTTTCACCGATACCTCGGGATCCGCCATGGCCTCCTTTACGCGCTGGACCGTGTCGGGCAAGCCTGGCAGGTACTGAATTTGGCGGACCGTGTGCGCAACCGAACTCAACCGCATGGGAGCCGCCAACTCCTCGACCCCTTCGCCGCCTGCCAAGTCCTCGTTCAACTCGTAGTGCCTGTTCACATCAGAGGGTGGGCTTTGGTAATAGCGCTGAATCGCTATGCGAACGTCAGCCGGCGCACACAGCAACGGCTTGATCCGCAGCCCTGTTTGCGCTTCCAATTTCCGGATGGTTTCCGTGTCGAGGGGGCACACCATGGCAAGCGTAAGCAAGTTGCCCATCCGGTCCAGAGGAAACACCTCGTTATTGACCGCAAACTCTCGGGGCACCAGCTTCAGCATTTCCCAGGGGACCTCGTAGTGCTCCAGGTTGATGCTCGGAATACCGGGCTGCCTCGCGAGAAATTGGGTAAAGGCCGCCGCTTCGAGGTATCCCAACGAAATCAGAATCTCGACAATACGGCCGCCCTGGGCGGCTTGAAGGCGCAAGGCTTCCTCGAGCTGAGCTTCGGTTATCAGGTCAGCCTCCACAAGCTGCTGGCCTATCCGTTTCCGTCTCGGGCCGGCTTGACTTGGCCGCTTCCGGTGTTCACCCGGCATATTTGTGTCCTTTCCGAGCATCGCTGAGGGCTGACCCTTTCACGTGCTAGTACCCAGCACTATGGGGCGCCCGCCTTTTTCAAAAGCGACCCCAATCACGCTGTTCTAGAACGCTTGGGGGCTGCACACTATGGACGCCCTCAATGTCATAAGGGCGGCCCAAGAATCTCGCTCCCTTCGCCTACTCGGCATCAAGTGCGCCTGACTTGAGCCCTACCCATACCTTCGTACATATTTTCACACCCTAATGCCAAGCGTGGCATAAACGTTTTACCTCGGCGCTACAAGCTACCCGGGCGCGTTTTCAACTTCCTGAGGCGGCGCGTCAAAATCGAGGGTAAGCCCTTCGGTTATGGCGTCGAGGGTAGCGCCGTTCGGCGCAAGGACAATGGTGCGAGCGAAGTCCAGTTCGATGGAACCGGCATCTTCCACGGGGCCGGTAAGCTGGAAGGGTACCGTAGCCAACACGCCGCCGGTCGGCTCGCGGACCGCCTCGGAGATATCAATCCACAGCCCCCCTTCCGGCGTCGGGCGGTGTTGCACGTGGCGGCGGCCATATTCCGCCCCCACCCCAGCGGAAGGCGTACCCCAACGCACCGCCCCGGGCGGATCGCTTTCCAGAAGCAGATTCATCTGGCCAACGCTTGCGTTGGTAGGCGCGTCGATCGTGATGCGCAACGATCCTTCGCCTTGTTCATAGATCTCGGCGGCGCTGCCGTGAGCCTGAAGCGTTAGGTCAACCGCCGTGCGGGGGGAATAGATAAACCCGTCCGGCAGTACGCCTTCGAGGTCCAAGGCGGGACTTTCGACGCGCACATCCACGGGCCCCGCCTCATCGCGCTCGCGCGGGGGAACCTCGGCGATGAGCGTCGACGCGCCCAGCGAACGTATGGATGGCGCGGGGGTGTTCTCGAACCACACCACGCTGTCGGCGGTGAAGTTGCGTCCGCTCACCAAGACGTCGCGGCCTCCCTCGACGGGCGCGCTCCAGGGCTCGACCTGCTCCACATGGGGCGCGTCGGCGGGCGGCAAGGGATTGGGATCGGCCCCGTCCCAAATGCCGTCGCCGTCGGTGTCGGAATTGAGCGGACTGGTTTCGCCGGGCTCGACCCGGCCCGTGCGGGAGCGATCCTCGTAGGCGTCGGGAATTCCATCGCCGTCGGTGTCGGGGTTAAGGGGATCCATTTCGCCCGGGCGAACGATGCCGTCGCCTGTGCGATCTTGCACGTGGTCAGGCAGCCCGTCTCCGGTCAGATCGCTCACCGGCACGCCCGACGCCGCCAGCCACTCGAACAAGGCGCCGGCGAAGGCCCGGTTCTCGGTACGGGCCATTTGACCGGATTCAAGGGGCGTGGACGCCGCAAGCGCCGCAACGTGCCCAACGCCGTGGTAGGTCGCGGCGAAAACGGTCCGCGACGCGCCTGAGGCTCCGGATACCATGGCGGCGGCGGGACTTTCAAGCTCTATGCCGCACCCATCCTCAATAGCGAAATCGCGCCAGTACCGCGCGAGGCGTTCGTCGCGATCCGTGGAAAAACGGCCCGTTACTTGTTCGTCCGTCTCGATGCGAATGCCGAGGGGATTCAACCAGCGGCGCAACACGCGCGCTTCCTCCCCCGGCAAGTACTCCCCAAGGAAGAGCAGCGCCCCGCCCCCCGCCACGTAATCAAGCACGGCTTGGCGGGTCACGGCGCCCCGGGCGGCCGCGCGGGCGTCGAGCACCACCATGGGATAGGATTCGAGGTCCGGCGTGGCGCCGGCTTCGTGCGCGTCATGACTGAAATGATGCGGCGGCCCAGCGAGGTAGTCCATAAGGCCGCGTAACTTGCGGGGATCGGCTGGATTACGCAGGGAATCGCCGCTATTTTCCACTAACCAAAGGATGCGGGGAACCGGACTGCGCTTGGGAACGATTTGAACCAAGATTTCGGCCGGACTGCCCGCCGCTTCCCGCCCCGGCTCCGTTCCGTCCATCTCTACTTCAATGGTCCCCGTCACGACTTCTTGGGGCCAGCCATAATCGGCGGGGTCCACACCCAGATAGAACGCGCCCCCCGCCTCCCCGCTACGGGGGTAAAGCCGAAGCCAAGGCATCTCGTCTTCATCGAAAGACACCCGCCATTCCGAGCCTTCGCCATACTCGGGATCCACGAGCACCGCCCGCATTTGTTGCCCCACGGCTTCGCCTTGGAACTGGATCACCGAGGGCAGGCGCAACCAGGGCGATTCGCGATCGGGCTCTGGATCCCAATCATCAGGCAAGCCGTCGCCGGAGCTATCCGGAGCCAATCGGTATTGTCCCGCCGCACTGTCCGGGGGCATGGGTTTAAGGGCGGTAACATGGCCGGACTGAAAACTGGCCGAAGCTAGGACTTCCCCATTTGAAGGGTCGAGCCGTTCCACGCGGTTTCCCATCCCCGCGTAGAGGCCCGTTTCGGTCCAGGCGAGCGTGTTGACCGGCCATTCCAACGAAGTTCGCACAGGCGTCGATTCGCCCTCGGACCAAATCTCAACACGGTCTTCCACCCCGATGGCCGCCCCGTATCCCCCTGGAACGCTGGCCATCCGCACGGGTTGCGTCACCCCCGTGTAGGACTGCTCCCATTCAATCTCCATGGCGTCTTCCGCGAAATAAAGCCTATACGCGTAGCCAAACCCTTGTTGGCGCGAGCGCGTGGCGACATAAAGCCGGGTCGCGGCGGCCGGCCGGAGGGCGCCGGCTTCTTGCTCACCTTTGCCCAACAACTTCACGAGGCCGCCAACGGGTTCGGCGCTTCGAACGTCAAGCGTAATCAGCCACGAGGCGCTCGGACCGCCAGGCCGCTCCAGGTCGGACCCCGTGATAAGGGCGTATAGACGTTCCTGGTCCGGGGAGACCGCCAGATCAACGGGCTCGATGCCAGCCGCCTCATCTGCGTCCGCGCCCAGCTCAAGCGCGTCCACCACCACCTTGCCGGTAAGGACATTGCGGATGTGCAACAGCGCGCCGCTTCCTTGGGAGGCCCCGCATAGCACAGCTACACGCCCTGTATCCGGCAGAGAGACCGCTTTGAGAGGAGGACCGGGTAGGGAATAATCGGTCTGCGCGCGATCGAATGAGACGGCTGCCTCCCCGTCGAGGGGCTGCAAACGCAGCATTCCTTGAAGCTCGCCCTCCCGGCGCGCGTCCGTCGCTAGAATCACCAGGAGCGGGGCGTCACTAGCGGGATCCTCCAGTATTAGCGCGGCTTCTTCCCGCCAGCCTCCGGGCGCCCAGCGGCGGTCTTCAGGGGGATCCCGCAGGGGGACAAGGGAATGCGCGCTAATAAAGTTCGGCGGCTCGCGCAGCGAGATGCGGCCATCGTCCCACTCCGGTCCCGAGGACGCGATTACGCTCTCCCCGCCGGGCGTGAGTAAGAGGGGGCCGCTGGGGGTCTTTCCAGGCAGAACAATAGGTTGGGAGGCGCTTATCCCTGTTTCCAGGTCCGCCATGTGAAGACTGCCGCGTACAGGCTCACGGTGAGCGGACTTCGTGGTGGTTTCGACCAACACAGGAGCGCCCAGGGACTCCGCCGAAACCAGAGACAGCAGCAGGGCGGCCAAGAAGCACGCCCTCCCGCTTCCTTTACGCAAAAAGGTGATGGCCCCCAACTGCGCCCGGCCTTTGTTGGGCAAAAGCCGAGCCCGCGCTGTTAACAAACGAGCTATATCCATGCCCTTTAGTGTACCGCCCTGCGCCATGCGCATACAACGGCCGCCCATTCCCCGTCCAGGGGTTTGACAAGGGGACAACCTTATGGTAAGGTTTTTGTTAGGTTGACAAATGAGAAGCGACCATTGTGTCTTTAGGCGGAATTCCATCGCGAGCGGGCAGTAGGGTTAATTGTTCTCTTTTAATCTCTTAGCCGTAACGCGAGGATGTATTTCGCAACTCCAGGAAGGCTTGTAGCCAAACGTGCCAAAGTTTTCCAGAGAAGTCGTGAGTGAGGTCCTGGCCGCGAACGACATCGTGGAAGTGATTGGCGCATTTATTGATTTAAAGGCCGCGGGCTCCAATCGCTTCGTGGGGTTGTGTCCGTTCCACCAAGAGAAAACACCTTCCTTCTCCGTGACGCGCGACCGTCAGATGTTCTATTGCTTCGGATGCCAACGCAGCGGCGACGCGCTCTCGTTTGTGCGCGATTTCGAGGGCGTGACCTTCCTCGAAGCTTTGCAAAAATTGGCCGACCGCGGCGGCGTGCGGTTGCCGGCGGTCACCGAACGGGATGATCGCGAAGCGTATCTGCGCCAGCAGGTCCTCACGTTGAACAAGTTCGCCCAACGCTTTTTTCAGGAACACCTCGAGGATCCGCTGAAAGGCGGTCAAGCTCGCTCCCACCTCAAGGAGCGGGAACTTCAAAAGGCAACCATCCAGAGATTTGGCCTTGGCTATGCGCCGGAAGATGGGCAGGCGTTCATTCGGGCCGCCCGCCAGGAAGGCTACAAGGACGCCGTGCTCAAGGCGTCGGGTCTGGTCCGGGAGAGCAATCGCGGCGGAATCTATGGATTTTTTCGCAATCGTCTGATGTTTCCCATTGCGGATGGTACAGGGCGAACCGTGGCATTCGGGGGGCGGGCGCTAGACGCTGAGGCCCAAGCCAAGTATATCAACACGCCTGAGAATTCGTTATACAAGAAGAGCGGCATCCTCTACGGGCTGCACCATGCCCGGGAGGCGATGCGCCGTGAGAAGCAGGCCTTGGTGGTCGAGGGCTACTTCGATCTCCTGCGCTGTCATGACGCGGGCCTCGCCCATGTGGTGGCGCCCTGCGGCACGGCGTTGACGGAAGAACAGGCCGCCCTGCTTCGGCGTCATGTGCCCGAAGTGGTCCTCGTGTTCGACGGGGACAGCGCGGGCGCGCGGGCGGCGTTGCGCGGCATTGGGGTGTTGGTGGGCGCGGGGTTGCGGGTGCGCGCGCTTGCCTTGCCGCAGGGCCAGGATCCCGACGATTGCATCCGCGCGGAAGGCGCCGAGGCGTTTCGAGAACGCATCGCGCAAGCCAGCGGCTTTGTCGATTTCTTCGTGCGCATGAGCCAGGAACGGATGACGACCGCCGAAGGCCGCTCCGAAGTCGCGCATGAACTCTTGGGCGTTTTGCAGCGTATGGAGGATGAACTCCGCCGCCAAGAGTATCTGGAAGAAGCGGCCAAGGCGCTGGGCGCGAACAAATGGGACTTGCAGAAGGAATACGAGCGGGTTCAACGGCGGACGCAGCGGCCCGCGCATGCGGCGGCGGACGAAGATGAATCGCGCCAGCGTCCCGTTGGAATCAATTTGGATGATCGGAGATTCATCGCCGTATTACTCGAACGGGAGGAACTCCTGACCACGTGCCGGGATGAATTGCAGCCGTTGCCCATGCCCGAGGGCGCGCTTGGCGAAGTGCTTCGGGGGTTGTTTGAGCATGGCGCCGCGGCCAATCTGGCCCAGGAATTGGACCACGAAGCGGGGCTAAGTCTCTATGCCGCCGCGGCAGCGTCGGAAGACCGCAACATACCGGCGGATCGCGCGGAGAGCTTAGTAAAGAAACGGATTACCCGCATAAAAAAGGACGCTTTACAGAAGGAGTCCGCCCGTTTACACAATGCCATCCGCGAGGCCGAACGGCGCAATGACCTCCAGGAGGTGATGACTCTATTAACGGAAAAGCGGCAAATAGATAATGACATTCAGCAAACCGGCGCGGCATAGGGCTGCTAGCCGGGACAGCGTTGCGAGAGTGCTATGGTATGAATACAGACAGGATGGACACCCAAGGTAAGGGAGGGGATATGCTTGCAGAGGGGAAAAAGACCTCAACCTCCAAGAAGGAGGAGGGCAAGAAGAAGGCCCTGGAGCTGGCGAAAAAGCAGGGCAAGCTCACGTATGACGATCTCAACGATATCCTTCCGGCGGACGCCACAAGCGAGGACATTGACGAGCTGATGCTCACCCTTAGCGGCATGGACATCGACATTGTGGACGATTTACGGGTGGATGCCGAGCGTCAGCAGCTCAACAAAGAGCGTGAGCGCCAAGCCCGCAAGGAGGAGATTCGCAGGGACGCCGCCCACAGCCGGTTGGAGCGGGCCGATGACCCCGTGCGGATGTATTTGCGGGAAATGGGCCGGGTGCCTTTGCTTAGCAAAGACCAGGAAGTGGCCATAGCCAAGCGCATTGAGACGGCGGAGAACGAACTCACGGACGTGCTCCTGCATACCCCCTACACCTTTAAAGAAATTCAGATGATCGGCGCGCGGATCCTGGCGGGCCGCCTTGCGTTCTCGCAGATCACGGATATCGAGGCCCCGAAAGAGCAGGATGCGTTCGTCAAGAAACTGCCCAACCTCATGGAGGAACTCGGAAACCTTGACGAACAGGTTGAAAACCAGACCAAGCGGGCGCGCCGCTCCAATCTGTCGGAAAAGAGCCGGGAGAACATCCAGGCCAAAATCGCCGGGTTTCGCGAGAGGCAAGCGGAGATCGTCCGCGAGTTCAATCTAAAGCCTAAGGAAATCCTGAAGATCGCCCGGAAGATTAAAGGTCTGAAGCGGCGCATCGCCACGGCGCAAGATGAAATCGACCGCGTCGAACGGGAACTCGGCTATGAGGCCGAGGAAATCCTAAAGATGGCCGGTCAGGTGCGCAAGTCCGCGTCGGCGGCGGCCAAGTTCGGGCTGGAGAAAGAGGCCGTGCTGGAGGCCGAACGCCGGTTGCAGATGGCCCAGCGCAAGATCGACCAAATCGAGTCCGATGCCCAGCTCGAAGAGGGCGACATCACCGAACTCATCGACACCATCAAGGACAAGGAAGAAAAGATTTACAACGCCAAGATGGAACTGGTCGAGGCGAACTTGCGCTTGGTGGTCAGCATCGGGAAGAAATACACCAAT
>JAWOFY010000460.1:0-4328 GCA_046497285.1 Candidatus Hydrogenedentota bacterium | reverse complement strand
CTTTGGTGCTCCAAGGTCTTCGGCAAAGCTGCTTTGTGTGAACGCCACGCTTCCCACATCAGCAACACCAGCGCGGGCCCGAACTGAAGCCAGACCACGCCGTGATCAAACCACGCCGTGTACCCAAGTTCGCCCATGGGAAAGCGTAGATAGTACAAAGGCAAGGTGGCGGTTAATAGCAGTAGGCCCGGCGATGGACGTATTGCGAGAAGCGGGAGCATCCAAACCCAATACCACGGGAATTGCGTTGGACTCAGAAGAAAGAGCGCCGCAATAATCCAAAGCGCGCGTTCGCAAAGAATGCGAGGCGTGTGCGCGGGGGTGCGGCACAGCCAGATTATCCAAGATACCAGAAGCACTCCGCTGATGAAGCGCGCGGGACCATGCGGGTACATTGGCGTGGTCCAGCTCGTCGCTGCATAGAATACTTGATAAATGGAATCGTTCATGCGCCAATAACTCGCATAGGCGCGAAACCCGGAAGTGGGATCAAGGCCGCTACGGATCACCGGCACAGCGAGTAACACTACAATAAATCCAAAAATACCCCCTATCAAACCAAGCGTTCGCCATTGCCGCCGAGCAAGGTTCCAGGCGAGCAGGGGGAGCAGCAAAATGGGCCAAAGCTTTGTCCCAACAGCCATCCCAAGAGAGGCGGCGCTTCCCAGCGGCTTACCTCGAATGGCCAACCACAAGGCGCCAAGCACAAAGGGGAATATCAGGATTTCCATGTGCGCCGAGTTGTAGGCTTCTTTGATGAGCAGGGGATTCCACCAGTAGATGACCAACAGAGAGCGAGGCGCCCCTACCCCTTTGAGCAACAGAGCCAGCAAAACCACCGCCGCCGCGTCGAATACAAACCACACTAGACGCAGGCCTTCGATGCGCCATGGCAGAACCGCGTAAGCGGCCGCAAACGCGCCTTGGGCGACGGGCGGATAGATGGTTCGAAGATGGGGGTGATTGACGCGGCTAACCACATCATCCGACTCGGCTGCGAGCGTCACAATGGCGTCGGGCGCATCACCTTGCATTACATCTTCGGGGACATACTGAAAGGGGTTATGCCCATTTGCAGTGAGCGCGCCGTCCCACAGATATCGATAGAAATCCGTTTCGAGCATGGGCATGGAGGGCAGCATCAGCGCTCGCATGGCGAGTCCGATGCCGCCCACCCATAGCCACCATTTCCAGCTTGGAACGGCAGGGCGTTCGAGCCAGAATACCGCGAACAGATAGGCCGCCCCGGCCGCAACCAACAGCCCAACCATGGTGAGGATCGGCCGTTCGAGAACCGGGCGGCCGTATTGAAACTCAAACGATATCCAAAACAGCGCGACGTGAAGAATCACCAAGAGCAGGCCCACAGCGACCCATGACCACGCTACGCCTTGCTGCTTTGGGGTGTCGCTTGGTTTCATCGGAGTGTTCTTTTCCTAGCGCATGTCTGAACCCGGCTCGGATCCGGGGTCCATATCCGGCATTGAACCGGCCTCGGACCCGGGTTCGGAGCCCGGTTCAACATCCGGGTCTTCGTCTTCTTCGTCCAGCGTTAAGCCCGCATCGGATCCCGGTTCGGATCCCGGTTCGGAGCCCGGGTCCATATCGGGCATTGAGCCAGGTTCGGAGCCTGGTTCAGATCCCGGCTCGGAGCCCGGTTCCGAGGCCGGTTCTTCCTCGATGGTTATGCCGGGCTCTTCTGTTTCTGGCGCCGCATCATAGCCCTCTCCGGGACATCCGGCGCTTCCAAACGCCACTGCGGCCCCTAACAACGTCAGCATGATCTTCGTCTTCATCTTGTTTTCCTTTCGTTCGTTGTTTTGCTACGGACACATTAACGCCGCCAAGAGAGCAGCGTTTTGAACATGGATTTCACCCGAGGCGTCAGGCGAGTGCGGCTATAGGCATCGGCCGCTTTCTTGATGACTTCGGCTTGGGTTGGATAAGGGTGGATGGTATTGGCCAACGTCCCCAAACCCTTCCCCGCAGCCATTACCGCCGTGATCTCGGAGATCATCTCGCCGGCGTGCCGTGCGACAAGGGTGGCGCCGGCGATTTGGTCCGAGCCCTTCTTGAGATATACGCGAAGAAATCCCGTATCGTCGCCATCCAGCACCGCTCTGTCGACCTCCCCCAGGGGGATGGTCAGGGTTTCCACTTCGACGCCTTCCTGCGCGGCCGTCTCCGCGTTCACACCGACATGCGCGATTTCAGGATCGGTAAAGGTGCACCACGGAATAGTAAGTGCGCTCCCCTTCGTGCGCCCAAAGAACAAAGCGTTTCGCAGGACGATGCGGGCCATCGCGTCGGCGGCGTGCGTAAACTTGTACTTGGACGCTACGTCGCCAGCGGCGTAGATGCGTTTGTTGCTTGTTCGGAAACGATCATCGACCTGCACGCCTTTACGCGAGGCGTATTCAACCCCCGCCGCTTCCAGATTCAGCTCTTCGACGTTGGGGGCGCGTCCAACGCCGACCAGAATCTCATCGACGTGGATGTCGTGCTCGTGCTCTCCACATTGCAGGCGCAGAATCTTCTGCTCTTCTTCATGGCCGACTTCTAGCGTCTTACCGCCGCAAATAAGATTCACGCCGTCGCGTCTGAGGGCCTCCTCTACAATGGCTGCTGCGTCCGGATCCTCCCGCGGCAGAATCCGGTCTCCCGATTCAACCAGGGTTACCTCGGAACCGAAACGGGCGAAGGATTGCGCCATCTCGCATCCGATGGGTCCCGCGCCGATGATCGCGAAACGGGGCGGGAGTTCGGTCAGGGAAAACAGCGTCTCGTTCGTCAGGTAACCGGCGTCTTCCAGGCCTGGGATAGGCGGAGCCGCCGCCCGCGCGCCCGTCGAAATGAGCGCGCGGGAGAACGTAAGCTCTTGCCCCTCGACGGTCACGGTGTTTGGACCGCTGAAGCTGGCCGCGCCCAGGTACACGTCCACGCCGAGATCTTGAAGGCGCGAGGCCGAGTCGTGGGCGCTGAGCTGGGCGCGCAAGCGGCGCAAGCGGGTCATCACCGCAGGAAAATCAACCTCTACACGGCCGGCCTCCACGCCGTACGCCTCGGCGTTTCGGGCATCGGCGGCGGCTCGTGCGCAACGGATGAGCGCCTTGCTCGGTACGCAGCCCAGGTTGAGACAATCACCGCCCAGCAGCCCTTTTTCGATGAGCGCCACCTTACCCCCCATGCCCGCGGCGGCCGCGGCGGCCACTAAGCCGGCGGGGCCCGCGCCAATAACGACCATGTTGTAGCGGCCATCTGGCGTGGGGTTCTGCCAGTCCGGGGGATGAGTGTAACCGCGCCACTCCTGATTATGCTCGTCCAGGGGCTGCAGGGCCGCAATCCCTCCGTCGTCCAACGCTGATTCGCCTTCCATTATGGTCGTCGTATCGCTCAAGGTAGGTTCTCCTGATTGTTCAGCGCCCAGTCGTAGTTGAGCCAATGGACGCTGGGTTCGGCGCCCGCTTCGACGGCATCCGCAAGTTCGGGCGCGTACTCGGCCGCATATTGGGTTGGGCTACCCGCGACTTGTTCGAAATCACCGCCATACCAGTTGTAGAGTTGGGTAAGTCCGAGGGTATTCGCTTCAGGGTCGTACTGAAACCAGCGCGTGTCATTGGTGTGAACGATTTCGGCTTGGTCCTGAAGTTGCTCCTCCACGCGGTCGCCCGTGTACGCTTCCGGCCGCAACGGCGGACACCCCACGGCAGCGCACACCAAGGCCCAATGGATGTTGGGCTCCACAAAGTTGGGCCGGATTTCTTCGTGCTCGATGTCATTGAGTGTCAGGGTCATGCCCGCCACATTCCAACGGGGAGCGTCCCAGCTCTCGGAGCGTGGAATGTCGCGAATGCCGTCGATCCCGTCTTCGTCGAGCCATTCAATCATAAGCTGAAGCGTGAAACTGTTGTAGGCGTTGATAAGCAGCGCCAGCTTCTCGTTGCGTCCCATATCGTCGAAGGGGGCGTCCGCCAGCGATTCGTTGTACGCGAGCAACGCATCTGGCTCCTCCGCCAAACCGGCGTAATCTACCCCGCCCGCTTCATTCACGTATTCCTTGAGGATGGCGTCGAACGTGGAATGGTCAAAGGTGGCCCCTTGTGGATCGCGCTCGTAGGTTTCCGCCATCCCGCCCGCCGGCGGCTGGAACCAGCGCATGATGAAGTTGGGCTGAATCTGCGCGCAGGCGGCCAGCGTGACGAGCACCGCCGCCGCGGAAGCTGCGAGGGCCGCGCCCCGCCACGGTTGGGCTGGCGCCGAAGACGCGGCGTCGGCGGGGTCTTCTTCGGGCGGGGCCAGGTCGCTGTATTGTTGGATGGCGTTCCAGG
>JAWOFY010000418.1:0-3882 GCA_046497285.1 Candidatus Hydrogenedentota bacterium | reverse complement strand
GCAAAGCACTACAAATATCCTAAATTCAAACAAATGCGCTAGGAGGTTGAGCACGAGGAATACGCCCAAGAGCAGCCCGAGCAAAAACACGCCAGCCTTATAAAGGAAAAACAACGCCATGGCCCCCGCTATGCCCCCGGCTAACCCGCCTGCGATAGTGGCGACTGTGTGTCCTTGGCTGATCCATGCCGCCAGCGCCGCGGCAACGCTTCCGGCCAGGATGAAACCCAAGAGCGCGATTACGATTTTCAGCGTGCGGTAACCCAGAAAGCAATAGAGCGTACCCACGGAGATAGCTCCCGCGACGATGGCGTTGAGTGTTTCGGGGGGAAGCTCATTGAGTTGGCGCCAGATGTCCATAAATGTATCCTTGGGCCGTGGTGTGTGCGCGGTGTTGGGAAGGCGCAGCAAGTGCGTTTAGTGTTTTCCGCCGCCCGTTACTTCGCGCGAAATCTGTTACTTTCCCATCTGTAATGTTTGCGTTCCGAAGCGAACCATGCTAAAGTATACCGTCCTAGGCGGGAATATCGCCTCCCGTTGTTGTGTCTAGCGTGTGATGCCCCAACCGTGGTTACCCCGTAGTTTCTTCAGCAATACAAAGGACTGATAGTGATGCCCACATACTCGTACCAATGCACAAAATGCCAATCGGTGCAAGAAGTCTATCACAGCATAAGCGCCGAGCCGGAAATCCGTTGCAAAGACTGCGGCGCCGAGACTCGCCGTTTGATGGGTGCGGGCGCGGGTATTCTATTCCGCGGAACTGGATTCTACGAGACGGATTACAAACGCGGCAATGGCCAAGGGAAGTCCTCGGAAGCCCAGCGCGGCGACGCCAAGAGCGACAAAAGCGAATCGACGAGCAGCAGTTCCAAAGAAGACAGCGCTTCGAGCGGTGGCGATTCCTCCAATAAGGCGGCCAGCGGGGGATCGGATTCCACGCAAGCGGCCTGACGTTAGGTGAGCGACGGCCGCCTGGCCCGCGTATGGCGACACACGGCCTTGCCTTATGATAGTTCCAGTAGGTGAACCGTATCGTTTGGGATACCGAGCGAACCGGTGAATAGCCTATCACGCGTTGGGCGCCCGGACGCAAAAGGGGCTAGGCCCCTCCCTGACTTGTTGCGATAGTATACACCTTTCTTATTGCATTGGAAAATGCTGGGGGCTCAATCGACCGGAGGGGGATGCGCGGCCTACTTATGTCTGGCAACGAACAGAGGCTGCCATGGCGGGAATAGACTCAGCTCACGACTTTCGGCATGCGCGAGGTCTCATCAACTCATATAGACGGCCGCCAGAGGGAGTTCTCCGGTGAATACGGAAACGATTAAAGCGCTTAACGGCCAGTACATACTCAATACCTACGGCGATCGCAAGCTGGCCCTTGTCCGTGGGGAAGGGGCCACGGTCTGGGACGCCGAAGGGCGGGAATACCTGGATTTTTTCGCGGGTATCTCGGTAACCAATTTGGGCCATTGTCATCCCGCCGTGACGGAAGCGATTTGCGAGCAGGCCCGCACCCTGTGCCATGTCTCGAATCTCTACTACATTGAACCTCAGGTGGAACTGGCTCGCCTTCTTGCCGAACACACGGCGGCGGACCGGTGGTTTTTCGCGAATTGCGGCGCTACGGTAAATGAAGCGGCCATCAAACTTGCGCGTCGGTACTGGGTGGAGGAAGGCGCGCCGAAGCCGGGCATCATCACGGCGCGGAATTCCTTTCACGGCCGCACCATGGCCACGCTTACCGCCACCGGGCAAGAGCGCTTTCACCAAGGCTTTGAGCCTCTGTTGCCAGGCTTCACGTATGTCCCGTTCGACGATCGGGAGCGTCTCGAGGAGGCGATTACGGATGATACGGGGGCCATTTTACTGGAACCGATCCAGGGCGAGGGAGGAGTCCGCACGCCTTCGCCGGGATACTTCGCCGCCGTGCGCAAGTTGTGTGACGAACGCGGGTTGCTGCTTATTCTCGACGAAGTTCAGACCGGCATGGGCCGGACGGGACGCTTTTGCGCTTACGAGCACGAGGAGATTCAGCCCGACATTATTACCTTCGCCAAGGCGTTGGGCAACGGTCTCCCAATTGGGGCGATGGGATGCGCTGAACGCTTGGCCCGCGGTTTCGCTCCAGGTACGCACGCCAGCACCTTCGGGGGCAATCCCTTGTGCGCGGCGGCCGGGATCGCCACCGTGCGCGAACTGCTCAAACCGGGTTTCCTCGAACAGGCCGCCCAGCTTGGAGACCGTTTTGTTAGGGGGCTTCAGGAGGTGGCTTCCCGCCGCGATTGCGTGGCCGAAGTCCGGGGGCGGGGCCTCATGATTGGGGTGGAGTTAAATGTTCCCGCGGCGCCGGTGGTGGACAAGCTACGGGAAAAAGGGATACTCTGCGGGCCGGCTGGAGCCTACGTTTTGCGGTTTTTGCCGCCCCTTATTGTGACCGCCGGCGAGGTGGACCACGTGACGGCCGCGGTGGACGAAGCATTGGGAGCATCGTAATGTTCTACGACTTTATCAATCTCGCAGAGCTGGACGAGGACGACATATACGAGCTGCTGGAGCTGGCCGACGGGTTAAAAAAGATGCACCATCAGAGCCGAGTGTATCAGCCCCTGGAAGGCCAATCCTTGGCCATGATTTTTGAGAAACCCAGTTTGCGGACTCGCGTCAGCTTCGAAGTGGGGATTTTTCAGCTTGGCGGACTTGGAATTGTGTTGGATTACGGCCAAATCAAGTTGGGCGAACGGGAATCCGTGCCTGATGTGGCCCACAACCTCGATCGCTGGGTGGATGGCATTGTGGCCCGGACTTTCAGCCACGAGGCGGTGGTGGAGCTGGCCAGCAATGCCTCGATACCGGTCATCAATGCCTTGACGGATAGGCTTCATCCCTGCCAAGTCATCGCTGACGCGCAGGCGCTTCGGGAACACAAGGGTGATTTTAACGGCCTGAAAGTGGCCTTTGTGGGCGATGGGAACAACGTGTGCGCTTCCTGGATGAACTTCGCCGCCCGCATTCCCATCGATTTCGCGCTTGCGTGTCCGCCGGGATTCGAGGTGGATGACGACATCTATGAATTCGCCCGCCGCGAAGCTGAAGGCGAGGTGTTTGTGACGCATGATCTCGAGGAAGCGGTGGATGGGGCCGACGCGGTATACACCGACGTGTGGGCAAGTATGGGACAAGAGGAGGAACAGGCCGAACGGGCCGCCGTGTTCCGCCCCTATCAAATCACCAAGGATGTCATGGCCATGGCGAAGAAAGACGCCGTGTTCATGCATTGTCTACCCGCCAAACGCGAGCAGGAAGTCACGAGCGAGGTCATTGATGGGCCGCAGTCCATTGTCTTCGATCAGTCCGAAAACCGGCTCCATACGCAGAAGGCGGTCATGGCCACGCTCATGGAGCGGCGGGAGGACGGTCTTTGTCCAAAATTAAGCCATTACCGGGGGGAGCACGGCAGTCAGACGGAGTGAACAGGATCGTAGTTTGACCACCGACAAGTTATGCCGCACGCGCGAGGATGCCGCGAGCCATGGGGCGTGCGAAGCTGAGTCCCGGCTCATGAGTTTCTCCCCTAAAACCGGTCCTGAGAGGGCCTAATTCCGGCCGATCTACCTCGACCGCTACTTCCCCGGCGCCGTCCTCGACGGCTTCCCGACCGCGATCCGCGCCCACCCGCTGCGGCGCGAGATCGTCGCGACGCAGATGACCAACCGCGTCATCGACCTGCTCGGCATGACCTTCGTGCACCGCTCCATCCGCGATACCGGCGCCACCACCCTCGAGGTCGTGCGGGCGGCCCTCATCGCCCTCGAGGTCCTGGACGTCACCGGGCTCGAGGCGCGCCTGGAGCAGGCGGCCCGCGCCGTGCCCGGC
>JAWOFY010000362.1:0-13503 GCA_046497285.1 Candidatus Hydrogenedentota bacterium | reverse complement strand
CCCGCGAAAAGCGGGGATCCATCCCCAGGCTTGAGCAAACTGGGAAGCACTCTGGATCCCCGCTTTTCGCGGGGATGACGGCGGGGGCACGCTCATGCATAACGCATCTCCCAAACACTCGTCGGCAGGGGTCGCAGCACCCGGATGCACCACGGTTCTGCGACCCTTATCAGGGTCGGTATCGGGTACATCTGCTTCCAGGGGTATCGCCCGCACGCTATCGCCTGCGGGCTCAACCCCTGGCTTCCATCTGTCATCCCTACGGGATGGATTTACTTGTCATAGCATTTGAGGCTACGTCACACTCAATCGGAACATCCACAAATTTAGCCCTGAAGAGGCACTGGGACAGGCCACGGCCTATTGGTGCAGGCGTTGTTCCCAGTTGTAGCCGGGGGCGGTCACGATGTTTTCGAGGCGCTGGATGCGGCGGTCGAGTTGGTCGAAGGTGCGTTTGAGCCGTTGCAGCGCCATTTTGCGCGAGGTGACGTAGCTGGTGTAGAACTCCTGCTCTTCGGCCGAGCGCGGGGGGAGGACCGGCTCCGGCTTCATGAGAAGCGCGGCGAGGATGTATAGGCCGAGCACGGGCCAGATGCCGGCGAAGAGGAGGAGCAGCACGGCCACCACCCGCGTCCAGAAAATCGAAAAGCCGCTGTAGCGCGCGAGCCCTTTGCACACGCCAAAGATGGCGCCATCCCTTGCCCGGTAGGGGCGTTCATACGTCGGTTCGTAGTTCATCGCTGCTCTCCTTTCCGTTCACGCTCCAATAAAATGGTTTCCAAGGCTTCCACCCGTTGCTCCATGCGGGCCAGGCCCGCGTGAAGTTCTTGAATGGTCACTGCTTCTTCATCGTCCTGGGTCGTCGTGTTGCCGCCGCGTATGATGCGCAAGGCCGCGAGCACCAGGCCGCCAATCAAGCCTATTAGCACGATGGCGTAGAAGCCGCCCACCGCCACGAGGCCTATGATACTTTCAATATCCACCATTGGATTCATCAACTATTCCTCCCCTCGCTTGTTGCTGCTGTTCTAAGACGGTTCATTGCTTCCCGGGCTAGTAGTCCGTGTCGGTCTTGCGCTCGGCGCGGGCCAGTTGCGCGTCGAAATGGCGCATGCGCTGTGCGTAATACCCTTCCTCAACCACTTCGGCTTCCATCCGTTCGCCGCGGGAAGGGCGCATGGCCCACCATAGGATGCCCGCCGCGAGAAGCCCGAGCACGACGAGGACCACCAGGCCCGCCACGAGCGCGAAGGCGGCGCCCACGGCGAGCGAGACGATGAAGAACACCAGGCTGAACCCGATTCCGAGAAGGAACCGGACGATGGGGCCGATGATGGGCAGCATCGCCAGCAGGGCGACGGCGGCCGCGATTAGTAGAAGGTTCTTTGTGCGTCGTGTCATGATTCGGTCCTCTAGTGGTTCCGCGGAGGAACATCCCCCTTGATCCCCCTTCGAAGGGGGAATTCTACTCTGCGCGACGGCCACATCGGGTGAGCCAGCTATTCCCCCTTCTGAAGGGCCGGGGGATGTCCACAGCCGGCGGTACGGTACTACGCGCCCTCCACGCCTTCGCGGGCGTTTCGGATGGCCTCCGTGAGTCCATGGGGGTCGTCGGTTCCGATGCGAAATTTCTTACCGTTTTTCAGATGTATTTCGACCGCCTCAAGCCCTGACACGTTAAACATCCAGCCGTGCGGTATCAGGCGGATGCCCCAGCCGTAATACCAGGGATTCCGGACAGGTCTGGCCTCGTCAATGTCGTCGATGCGCCACCGTTTGCGAATCAAGCCGGGCCCGAACGCGGCCGCCACCTCGTTCCGGCTTACCTCGACGGTGAGCGAGTGGAACAGGAACGCGCACACGGCAAGCACGGCCGCCGCCGCCCCGGCGGCCAGGCGGCCCTCGGGAACCAGCGCGAACGCCGCGATCGATATCGCAAGTCCCACGCCGAACGCCACATGGAGCACCGTGGCGGGCTGTCTATGCTTGTAGAGGCGCATGGTGTGTTCCTGCCTTTCCGCCTGCGGGGGATTTTACGCCCGGCCGCTGGTCTCGAGGTCTTTCCATCGGCTGCTGCGCTCTTGCTCAATAAGGACGGCCTCAAGGTTTTCCACCCGGCCGCGCAGTTGAGTGACTTCTTCGCGCAGATGGTCGAGTTCCGCGCGTTCTTCGTTGTCGAGCTGCTTGGCTTGGTGCTTGTTTCGCTCCTCAAAATAGGAGTACAGCAGCACCATGCCCACTATGATGATGATCCCCATCCATAATCCCATGAGAGTCTCCTTTCTTGCCGGTCCGCGCCCGGATTTTATTTACCACCGCGCCCGTTGCGTGTCTCGCTCCTCGAGTATGATGGTTTCCAGGGCGTTCATCCGTTCCTCGAGGCGTTCGGCGGTTCGGTGTAGCTGCTGCATGAGTTCCGCCTCTTCTTGAGGCGAGCCCGGTCCTTTCTGGTTTTGTCCCCGGAGCACGCGTATGCTCCAGACGAACAGCAACAGCAACAGAAAAACCATGGGCATGATTACCATAAAGGCCAACAATGACACTGGATCCACGAGAAGTCTCCTTTCTTGCCGGGGCTCGCCCGGAGTTTATTCACCACCGCGCCCGCTGGGCGTCTCGCTCCTCGAGTACGATAGTTTCCAATGCCTCCACCCGTTCCTCGAGGCGTTCGGCGGTTCGACGTAGCTGCTGCATCAGTTCCGCCTCTTCTCCGGGTGAGCCCGGCCCCGTCCGGTCGTCTCTCGTGAGGACGCGTATGCTCCACACGAACAGGAACAGCAGGATCAAGGGCAACGCCACAACGGGAATGACAAACCAGCTCACGCCGAGGGAGGCGCCCGGTTCGACGCCGACTCGAACAGACGTCAGCCCGGCCAACAAAGCGAAGACCGCCACGAGAATGGCCAGGCAGACAATGGCCCCGGCCGCGAAACGTACTACGGTGCTCATCGGTTAGCTCTCCTTGCTTTACGCGTTGCTCTTGCGCCGATCCGCCGGATAAAGCGGTGTGCCGGTTGTTTACATTCCCCGGCCCTTCGGCCCACCTTAAAGGGGGAATACGCCTCGTACCGCCGGCATCTTGCCGGTCATTCAGCCTTGCGCCTTTATTGTACGCCAGCGCTCACGCTCACGCCATACCGGCCCTACGGATTCCCGCTTTTCAACGGGGCAGGCGAAGTCCCTTACTCTTCCGCCGCGCGTTTCCCGGCAACAGCAAGGCTGGACATTGCGGCCATGCAAGCAAGCGCCGCAAGACTTGGCGTCGCACTGCCCAGGAACCCAAGGAAGCCCAAGAACCCAAGGAAACCCAGGTAATGTTTCTTGGCGGGATCGATCGGGACCTTCACCTTTGATTTGTCGACTGGAATGAGCACCAGTAGGGAGGCCACCGACAACACAGCAAGAAACGCCAAGTCCGTGAGATACTGGTATTCCGGCGTGAGGTGGAATCCCAGGAATCCAAGAAACCCCAGGAATCCTAACGCTCCAAGGAACCGGCCGTTGTTCGCCTTCTCCATCGTTCCCATGCTCCTCTTAAAAGGGCTACGGCATAGGCGCCGCGTCCCATGCGTGATCCTCGCGCCCGCTTCATGTTCGCGGCGCGCAGCCGCTTGGAACGCGGCGCCGCCAAGCCTTTCCGCTTACGATTGGGTTCCGCCGCCGCTTTGCTGTTGGCGCCGGTTTTTCAGCTCCTGCAACTCCTTGTCAATGGAGTCGTCCGTCTTGAGCTTGCTGATTTCATCGTCGAGGTTGTGCTTCCGGCCCATGTTGACGAGGTCGGCCTCGGCCTCCATGCGCTCGATACGGTTTTCGAAGCGCTCGAAGCGCACCATCGCGTCCGACGTGTCCACCTTGCGGATGCCTTCCTCGGCCCGCTTCTTGCCCTTGGCGTGGATGTGCCGCTGCACGAGTACGCGCTGGCGCTCCCGGGCGCTGCTCAGCTTGTCCTCCAGTTTCTGAATGTCGGACTGGTACTGATTGACCAGGGCGTCGCACTGCTCGAGTTCCTTCTCGAGGCTTTGGATTTTCTCGGTGTAGCGCTTCTTCTCCATAAGCGCTTCACGGGCGAGGTCTTCGCGGCCCTTGTCCACGGCGAGTTGCGCCTTGTCCGCCCATTCCCGGGCGCGCTCATTCGCCGTGTTCAACTCGCGCTGAACGCGCTTCTTCGTGGCCATGGCCCCGGCGCAGGAGGCCTTGACCTCAACGAGCGTGTCCTCCATCTCCCGGATCATCATCTTGACGAGCTTTTCGGGGTCCTCGGCCTTGTCCAGCATGCTGTTGATGTTGCTGCTGATGATGTCGCTCATTCGTGAAAAGATACCCATGATACGTTCCTCCATTTCATGTGCCCGGCCTATCTGCCGGAAATTTGTTGCGTTTACCTCACTTAATCCACACGCCACGGTCACGCTGACACGGCGGCCCGACGGCTTTCGGGCAGTGTCTCAACGCGCGCTCCCGGATAGCCAGGAGGCATTGCATAAGGCGTCATCGCCTCCCACAGAGGAGGCTTTGAGCCAACGCTCCCATCGTTCTGTGTTACGGCCTGCCGAACCAACGCGGACAACGTGCCGGCCACGCTAGGTTCATCGTGGTAAATCCGTACACCCGCGAGACACCCGACGTCCGTGGGCTGGGCCCAGACCACCCGGGCTAGGCACTCGGCCTCGCCAACTTCGCCGAGCGACCGGCTGAAATCCAGCAAGACGCGGTCTCCGGGGTTCAGCATCTCGTGACTTTCGAGGCAAATCCCGCCTCGTCCGACGTTGCGGTACGTCGCCTTCTTAAGCCCGTCGGGGCCGTTGCGAAATTCGACCGGTCCGTTGAAGGGCGCGCGCGCGGACAAGCGCTGCTTCAAACCGGGGCGGGGGGCTAGGGTCTTCATGGTGTCTTGTTCCTTCGCGTTCGTGGTCCGTTTGTTAGGCCAGGTCCCAGGTTCATGTACACCTACTCATTAACAACATTCGTGCCAAGTTCCGGCATATTCTGTAAGCCGTTGCCCATAAAGGACTTACGCAATTTGCGGCAGCAATAGAGCTTGACAGTGCGTGGTTAATTTCGCTAACCTTTGGCTTGTGTAACCACGCCTTTAAAGGATGAACCCCATGTCCAACGAATACGATACGCTTTACCAGCCCGAACGCCGCGTCGCCGGTCCCGTCACGGAAGCTTGGGGCCAGTCCGAGGCCTTCCTCACCTTTCAAGAAGCCCTTTCCCGCGCCGCGCGCATTGACCGCCCTGTCCTGATTATTGGCGAACGGGGAACGGGCAAGGAATTGGCCGTCCATCGCATGCACTTTCTGTCCAGCCGGTGGGAAGAGCCGTTCGTGGCGTTGAACTGTTCCGCGCTGGCGCCTACGCTCATCGAATCCGAGTTGTTTGGCCACGAATCCGGCGCGTTTACCGGCGCGGCCAAACAGCGGCGCGGGCGATTCGAGGCGGCCAACGGCGGAACGCTGTTTCTGGACGAAATCGCCAACATCCCCCTGGAGGTGCAGGAGAAGATCCTGCGTGTGGTGGAGTACGGTTCGTTCGAACGGGTGGGCGGCTCCCAATCCGTCGCCGCGGATGTGCGCATTATCGGGGCCACGAATGCCGATCTCCGGGTCAAGGCCCAGGAAGGAACGTTCATGCGCGACTTGCTGGATCGGTTGGCCTTTGAGGTGCTCTTTGTTCCGCCTTTACGCGCCCGGGGGGACGACATTATGTACCTTGCGAACCACTTTGCCGCCCGCATGGCGCACGAGATGAGCTGGGAGGCCATCCCCGAGTTTACCGAGGAAGCAGTCGAAGCCCTCGAGGCGCACCACTGGCCCGGCAACATCCGGGAACTCAAGAACGTGGTGGAACGGGCGGTCTATCGAAGCGACGACACCATCATCAGCCGGGAGGAGATTACGTTTGATCCTTTCGAGCCTCCCTACGCCGCTCCCGAATCCCCCGAACCGACGGCGGACGAAGATGTTTCCAGCAAAGAGCCTTCCCGGGAGGCCGTCCCTTTGGCGGACGAAGCGCTCGAGTTGCCGCGCAAACCTTTTGAAGAGATTATCCGCGATACAGAACAGGATCTGCTCAACCGCGCATTGAAGAAAGCGCGTTACAATCAACGTCACGCGGCCAAGCTGCTGGGGCTCACCTACCACCAGTTTCGCCGCCTCTACCGCAAGTACAAGGAAACCCCGGCCAGCTAGCGGTCAGTCCGCGCGCGATTGGTGGGCCGCGGCGTTTACTTGCCCGGCTCCAGTAGATGCGTGGGCGTAGTGCTCATTCGCTGGGTTTAAGAGCAAACGTCTATTTGGAAGCGTTTTCTATGGGATCCGGTTTTGGCGCTGTGTTAAACTAGCAGCGCTAAGGAGGGTACGCACATATTATGACGGCTGAAACGATTCACGAATCCCGGGACGAAAGCGTGGCGTGGCTTACCATTGACCATCCCCCAGCGAACACGCTTACCTCCGGCATACTCAGCGCGCTGGCGGAAACAGTGACGAAACTGGCCTCGGATGATACGGCGCGATGCATCGTGCTCACGGCCACGGGCGAGGATTTCTTCAGCGCCGGCGCGCATATGCCGGCCTTATCCGAAGGGCTAAGAACCGAGCCTCGCGCGGAAGACAGTCTTATGGAAACAGGGCTGGCCGCCGTGGAGGCGTTGGAAAAATGCCCCAAGCCCGTCATCGCCGCGGTCAACGGGGTGGCGCTGGGCGGAGGGTGCGAGTTGATCTTGGCGTGTCATCTGCGCATCGCATCGGAGATGGCGGTTTTTGGCCAGCCGGAGATCCGCTTCGGCCTCGTGCCGGGGTGGGGCGGCATCCAACGCTTGCCGCGGCTCATTGGCGAGGCCCGCGCCATGGAGTGGCTTCTCACGGGGCGGCGTCACTCGGCCGAGGAAGCCCGGGAAGCCGGACTGGTCAACCGTGTCACGCCCCCGGGCGAGTTACGGGCCGCCGCCGGCGAACTCGCGCGAGAACTCGCGGCACAGCCTCCGGTGGCCACCGCGATTATTTTGCGGGCCATGCGCGAACGCGCGATCCGGCCGGGCCTTGAGGCCAGCATCGAACGCCACGCGTTCGACGAAGCCGCCGCCACGGGGGACGCCCAGGAGGGAGTGGACGCGTTCATCGAGAAGCGTACGCCCCGGTTTAAGGGGAGTTGACGGCAATACGCCACGGCGGGCACGCCCCCATCCTGCTACCCAACCATGCCCATGCATCAAAGGAACATCATTGTGAACGCAACGAACGCACAAGGGAAGACATTCCGGCCCTCGTCATACCTACGGCATGGTATGACGGTTTTGACCTGGGGACTCTGCATGACGCTTGCGCTGCTGATGGCTTCGGAAGCCCAAGCGTTGCAAGCGGGCGCCGCCAAGGTTGATATCACCCCGCCGCTGGGCGCTCCGCTGAACGGTTACGGGGCCCGCCTTGGACGAGGCGCCGAAGACGTGCACGACCCCATCACCGTGCGGGCGCTCTATCTGGGCGACGAAAACACGGAGGTCTTCCTGATCGCGGCCGATCTCTGCATCATTAACCGCGAACTCCGCGAGCGCGTGCTGCAACTGGCGCCGGAAGCCGTGCCGCGCGAGAACATCATCCTCACCGGCACCCACACGCATAACGCGCAGGGCGGCATGGTGAAATCCCTTGCGTTCCGGCACATCTCGGGGCCCTACCGCGAGGACGTCCTTGACCTCACGGCCCAAGGGTTCTCCGAGGCGATGGTGGAGGCCTACGCCGCCCGCGAAGAAGCGAACGTGGGCTTCGGGACGGGCGAGCAGGAGACCCTCTCCCGGAACCGGCGGGTGGACGACGGTCCCCGCGACAGCCAGATCGGCGCCATTCTCGTGGAAGACCTCGAAGGCGAGCCCATGGCGGTGCTCGCCAATTTCGCCGCTCACCCCACGACAGTAAGCAGCGAGGATGGCCTCACCATTTCGGCGGACTATCCGGGCTTTTACTACGAGCGAATCGAGGAATTGCTGGGTAACGACGCCGTCGCCTTGTTTGTGAACGGGGCGGCGGGCAATCAAAGCGTGGACTCGGCCGATGAGGACCTCGAGGGTTGGGAGCGGGTGATAACGACGGGCGAATTGTTGGCGGAACAAGTTTACGATATCGTTCAAGATATCGAGGCCGAGGAGTTGCCTTTGTACCATCGACGAACCGAAACTTCGCTTCCCCCCACGCTCGCCAGCTCCATACTGCCGGAGACGACGTGGCTTGAGACCCTCGAGATCGGCGATTTGTTGCTATGTTTCTTTCCCGGCGAGCCGTGCGTTGAACTTGGGTTGGAGCTTCGGGAACACGCGCTGGCGCGGGGATATGAAGCGCAATTCAGCGTGAGTCAAGCGAACGACCATCTCTTCTACTTCGCGCCCCGGGAGTACTATACAACGTCTCATTATGAACAAGAGATGAGCTTTTACGGACCCGGCATCGCGGACTGGTTCGTTGCTCAGTTTGGCCGGCTGATGACGCGCGGCCAGATGCCGGGCGAAGGCCAATCCGCGGCTTCGGGCGAACTCACTAGGGAAGACGGTGAGCCGTGGTCGCTGGGTGGCCCTTCGTACGGCATGGGCCGGCAAAGGGGATCCCGGTTTGCGTATGACGCGCAAAACGTTTTTGAGGAATGGGTGGCGAAACCCGTGCGCGAGCGCGAGCTTCATCCCGAGGGCGATGTGTGGGAATGGTTGCCCGGTTTCATTGACCCTTCGCCCTTCGCCCTGCCTTTCCTGGCCAACGAGTGGCGGCCGGAGCTGGAAGGCGTCGCTCAGGATGTGCTCTCCCATGTCGAAGGGCTCGCCATGGGCGCCGGGATTCCCGCTGACGCCGCCTTGTTGCTTCAGTTGGCGCCAGATAGAGCCGGCGGCGCGGCAGGGGGAACAGCCTATTCGGTCACGCCGGAGGATAGCGTGGATGGCGAAGGGCTCGCGGGGTACGAATTCATGACGCCCGCCAGGGAGGCTTCTCAAGCACAGGAAGAGGCTGTTTCCACCGTTCCGGACATCTGGCGCATCACCCCCATGGAGGGCGCGGCCTTTGCCATGGTGGGCCTCCCTTGGCAAACCGGAACGGTCAGCGGCATGAATGAGCACGGCGTGGTGATTTGCCTCGAAGCAATCGACGAAGATGAAGACCTCGCCGTGGCCGAGGGAAGACTCCAGTTGGTGGCGCGCGAGATTCTGCAATTCACCGAGAGCCAGGAGGAAGCGCTTTCCCGGCTGGAAGAGGAAGATCTACCCGAAGGGCTGCGCGTGTACGTAGCCGCCCCGGGGGAGGTGATGCAAGCTCTTACCTTTGGCCCGCAAGGCGTGGCGGAGGCGCGGGAGACGAGCGTCCTGCCGGAAGGCATGGCGGCGGCGCCTGCCGATGACGAGGACGCCGAGAATGGCGAGGAGGGCTTGTCGCTCTCCAGAGCTGAGTTGGGGGAAGGCCTGCACGCGAAGCTCGCCGAAGAAGCGCCGGCGGATCATCACGTGGCGCATCTCGTGTTTGAGCCTGGGAGTAGGCGGTTGTACGCCGCCATTACCCCCGCGGGCCAGCCTTTGGCCGATTGGATGGAGATACTTGTGGAACCCGACCCCGACGTGTACGAGGAGGAACCGAACGGCCAGGAGGACGCCGCATGAGCGAGACGTTGCGATCGATGCCTAGCAAGGGAGGGCTTACGAGAAACAAGCGGCGTTTCGGCTCCCGGCGGCCGGCTTGGTTTCGGAATGCCTTGGTCTTGATTGTCGCCGGGCTTATTGTTCACACCATCTGGATCAGCCGGGACACCACCCCTTTGCATAGCGTGCTTCCGGCCGAACACAAGTATGGCGTGTTCATTAGCGAAGTGTTGCCGCAACGCGAACGTTTGGCGGCCTCCTTCGTTTGGGACGCGATTCCTGAAACAGGTGAGCGGGTCCGCGAAATGCTTGCCCAAGAGCCGCCTGTTCCGCCGTGGATTCTGCATAATATCGTGGGCGGCGTGGGATACGCGGCAGGGAATCACCTTGATTCCTTCGACGATGTGGTGTTTGTTACGCGGATGTCCCACATTGGCGCGCTGGTCGAATGGTATAGCCGGCTGGGGCCCTGGACCGAAGCCGATCCTGCCGGCGGGTTGCGGTTGCGGCGCTTCCCCGGCGAAGACTTGTACTATGCCGTTCGCGGCCGCACGCTTGTGGTGAGCCCTTCGAGGGACCGGCTCATTCAGGCCCTTACGCTGCGGCCCGCCGACGCGATGACGCCGGAGCGCTTTGACGCGACCGTGGAAGGTTCGGGCATGGAGGACGCTGGCGGGGTCGTCTATTTTGATCACGCCGACGAGTGGGGCGGCGTGTTGCGCTCCGCGAGTTTCGCGCTTCGCCTTGAACCCGGCCAGGCCGAAGTCAAGGGCGAGTTCGTGCTCGCCAGCGAAGCCGAGGGCGAATGGGAACCCGTGCTAGGCGGTTTGGAGCCACGCGCGTTACCGTCCCCCGCGGAAGGGATGGTGGAGCTTAGCGCCAATTTCGGGAAGCCGCTGGGCGAGGTGCTTGCGGATGTGGGAACGGTGTTGGAATGGCCCGCGCTCGCCGAGGCCGATTGGAGCCGCTGGCCGGAGGCTGAACAAAGCTTGGAACTGCTGCGGCAAGCGCGGGATGATGACGGCGAAGACGACGAAGATGAGCCTGCCCATCCCCCCATGGGACTTATGTTGACCAAGACATTGGGACCGCTTGGACCAGGTTTTTCCCTGAGCGTTACGGACTTCGATCCCTATGAAATTGTCCCCATGCCCGAATTGACCCTCCGAGGCGAAGCTGGCGAGGAGTTGGCGCAGACCCAGCTCGAGCGCTTTCCCCGCGAGCCGGAAGGGGCTTCCTTTGCCCAAAACTACGGCCGCGAAACCGAGGATGGCGCCATGGTGTACTTCCCCGCGATAGGGGGGGGCAGCATTGAGCCGTCTTTCGCCGTGGGCGATAGCAGCATGGCCGCCGCCAGTAATCGCCAGGCGTTGCGGCGGGCGCTTCAACACAACCCCAACGAGGCTCGCCCGCCGCGGGGCAACCTATATTTGCGCATTCAGCCTGAACCCATCATAAAGGTTATTTCAGAGACGGCTCGGCAAATATGTGAAATTGATGCGCTAAAAGGATATACTATGGAGCGTTTTGAGGATGCGGCGGAAGAGTGGATGGCCCGGGCCCGGCGCGTGGAGAGCGCGACCATGCTGGCCGCCCAGAACGACGCCGCCTTGGTGGTCGAGATTAGCCTGCGCGGGAGGCCCGCGCAAGAGCCGTAGCGAAAGCCCAGGGAGCGATCTTCCCAGAAAAGGTTGGGCCGCCATCCGCTACTGAAAGGAGTCCCATGCGTCTATTATTGATCCGGCATGGCGAATCGGAAGGCAATCTCGAGGCCGCCCAAGGCCGGCTTGGGGATCCGCCCCTCACCGACCGGGGTATTCGTCAGGCCGAGGAAGCGGGACGGCGCGTGCTTGACGAAGGATTGGACGTATTGTACTGCGGCCCCTTGCAGCGCAACCTGCAAACCGCCGCACGCATTCACCAGATTAGCGGTGTGAAGACCATTTTGCTCCCGCCCATATTCGAAATTGGGGCCAACAACATACTGTGGGACGCCAAGCACATCGCTCGGCAGTTCCCCATGGTGCATATCGAAAACGGGCTTGACACAAGGTGGGGCCAATCGTTGCCGGAAAGCTTCCAGCAAGCGTGGAAGCGAATCAAACACATCGAGAACTGGCTGCGCGAGAAATACGAAGCAACCGATACCCGCGTGGGTGTAATCACGCATGGCGCCATGAACGACCTCCTAATCGGGGCCTGTCTGGGCCTCGATCCGGGCGGCCATATGCGCTTCAGTTCAGGGAATTGCGCGTTTCACTGGGTGGAACTCCGCTCCAATGTGGGCAAATTGCTGCGCTTGAACGACACCTTTCACATCCCCGTTGAGGACCGGAGTTAAGCGCCCGCCCCTTGGGACGGAAATGTCACCCATCGCGTAATACGGCGCTTTAAACCTCACGAAAAGCATTCGAGAAAATGACAGATAGCCTCACGGATACGCCTCAACCCCAGCATCCACCGGCGGACGCCGTCACTCCAGACGACGGTTACATCGTTGATGAGGCCACCGACGCCGTCCTTCGGCTTCATCTCGATGCGTTCGAGGGACCCTTCGAAGTGCTCCTGTACCTGATTCGCTCACAGGAAATTGACGTCTTCGACATTCCCGTGGCGACCATCACCGAGCAGTACCTGCGTTTTCTCGATCTCATGCGGGAGCACAACCTCGAAGTCGCCGGCGATTTCCTGGTCATGGCGGCCACGCTCATTCAGATGAAGGCCCGCATGCTTATCCCGCCCGACCAAGCGGAGGAGGAAGAAGAGGACGAGGAGGAAGAAGAAGACCCCCGCGTCGAATTGGTCGAGAAGCTGCTTGAGTACCGCAAGTTCCGCGATGTCGCCGAACGCCTCGAACGGCTCGAGGAAGAGCGCGCGCATTGGTTCACCCGCAAAGCCAAACCGGACATTGAACCCGCGGACCAAGAAGAAGAGGAGTACCTCGACGTCTCCCTCTATGACCTCATTGCCGCCTTTAAAGGCGTGTTGCGGTTCATGAGCGACGACGTGTTCCACAACGTGTCCACCGAACACCATAGCGTGGACGACAAGATCGCCGAGATCGAGGAGTCCCTCGCATTACACGGGAAGGTGGCGTGGACGGATTTGTTCCAAGCGTGCCACGACCGCGTCGAGCTGGTGTGTTGTTTTCTGGCCATCCTGGAGCTATGCCGCATGGGGCGCATCCGCGCGCGGCAACATCGGGTCTTTGACGAAATCCGCCTTGTCCCCGCCGGGGAACCCGTGGCGGGTTGACGCGTGTGGTGGCCCTTCCGCAAGCCGCTGTCCCTTGGCGCGCAAGGTGAACGCATCGCGGCGCGCCATCTCCGCTGGCAAGGATACCGCATCCTCGCGCGCAATGTGCGCCTCGGCGCGTATGAGATCGATATCCTCGCCCGTGAAGGCGATACGATCGTCTTTGTGGAAGTGAAAACCCGCCAAGCCGGCGACGCCGTTGCGCCGCAGGAAAACGTAGGGCCCGTCAAGCAGAATCACATCCGCCGCGCCGCCCACTACTACCGCGCCCGCTGGGGAGACCGCGATGCCTACTACCGTTTCGACGTGGTCGCGGTTACGCTAGAGCCCCGTAAGAAGCCCACCGTCCGGCTATTTCGCGGCGCCTTCCCGGACGCATAGCGCGATGCGCGCGCCGAACGAACGCGATAAGCGCCGGCGCGCCCGAGCCCAGTTTGCATATTCCGACGCAAGCCGCCACCCTGTTCCGATTGATCGCGCCACCCGATTCCAGGCGATGACGCCACCCTGTTCCGGGTCGATGCGCCGGCTTTTGGGGGGAGTGTAGCGAACGCGGGATGACCAGGGTATTGTTTTCCTTTTGGGTTGAAGAACCAGAGGAGGAGAACGATGCCAACGGAGCGGTTATCCATGCG
>JAWOFY010000304.1:0-7477 GCA_046497285.1 Candidatus Hydrogenedentota bacterium | reverse complement strand
GTTTACCAGTCTTTGCCAATTGGGTGAGATATCAGAGGCTGTGTCTACAGCAGTGAAACGCAGTGTTTTGTCGCTTTTATAACCATAATAAGAAAAAAAAAACGTCATGGGAAGTAAATCGGACCCTTGGCGAGCATCTGGGTGCCAAGGAGCACGTCGATCTCGCCCGCCGCGAAGCGCCCCAAGATCTTCGCATGCCCTCCTTTACCCGAGGTGGTGTCGGCGTCCATGCGTTCGACCCGCGCGCCGGGGAAGGCGTGGAGGAGGTAGTCCTCGACCTTCTGGGTACCTGTGCCGAGATAGATAAGCGGATTGAAATGGCATTCGCCGCAGACCTGGGGCACTTCACGCCGGGCGTTGCAGTAATGACAGAGGAGATGTCCTCCCTTGGCGTGATAGGTAAGGCTCACTTGGCAGTCCTCGCACGACGCCACCCAGCCGCATTGGGGGCAGAGCACAAACGGGGCGAACCCCCGCCGATTGAGCAGTAAGATGGCCTGCTCGCCCCGGTCGACGCACGCGTTTACCGCGGCTTCGAGCCTGCGGGAAAGGATGGCTTTCGGGCCGATTTCTTGCGTTTCCGTGCGCATGTCGAGTATCTCGACCTCCGGCAGCGCCGCCTGCGCCGCGCGTTCGCGCAATTCGAGCCGCTCGGATTTGCCCCATTCGCTGTTGGCGTAGGACTCCACCGAAGGCGTCGCGCTGCCCAGCACACAGACCGCGTTGTTCATCTTGGCCCGCATGATCGCCACGTCGCGGCCGTGGTACCGGGGGGTCTCGCCTTGCTTGTAGGACGTGTCATGCTCTTCGTCCACCACGACGATGCCCGGATTGGGCAGGGGCGCGAACACCGCCGAGCGCGCTCCCACGACGATGCGCACCTCGCCGCGTTGCGCCCGGCGCCACTCGTCGTAGCGTTCGCCCGCGCCGAGGCCGCTGTGCAGCACGGCGATGTCCGCCTCGAACCGCGCCATGAACCGGCCCACGGTCTGCGGGGTGAGCGAGATCTCGGGCACAAGGATGATGGCGTCCTTGCCCAAGGCGAGCGCGTGTTCAATGGCTTGAAGATACACCTCGGTCTTACCGGAGCCTGTGATCCCCTGGAGCAGAAAGGTCTGGTATTCGCCCGCGTCCATGGCGGTGGTGATGCGTTGGTAGGCGTCTTGTTGCTCGGGGTTGAGGTGCAGCTTGTCCGCGCCGCCGTTGTTGTTGGCCTGTTGCGTGGGCCTGCGGTAGAACTCCCGCTCCACGCGTTCGATGTAGCCCTTGGCTTCCAGCGCGCGAAGGACGGACGCGTTCACCCCATGGCGTTCGTACAACTGCGGCGCCGCGCGTTCCGGGTCCCCGTGCAGCAAGTCCAGGTAGACCGCCGCCTGTTTGGGCGCCTTCCGTTGCATGGCGGCGAGGGTTTCGTCGTCGGGAATGGCGTCCTCCCGCAGCCGGGCATACGTCTCCGTGCGAAGGGAAACGCGGCTCTCGGGCTCGCTGGTCTCGGCGCGAAGGATGCCGCGTTTCACCAAGCCCTGAAGCGTTTTGCTCAACGCGCCCGCGCCCACCCCCTTGGCGAGTTGCGCCTGTGTAAGGGCACCGCGCCGGTACAGTTCGGCAATGACCTTGCGTTGGCGTTCGGAGAAGCGGCCCTCGGTGATGAGTTCCGGTTGGAGGTGGTAGCGCACCTGGCTGCGCATTCGCACGCCCGAGGGCACCGCGCTGTGCAGGGCCTCCCCCCACGCGCAACAGTAATATTCGCTGATCCAGCGGCAAAGCTCGAGCAGTTGAGCCGAAAAGACAGGTTCGGGGTCGGGCAGATCAATGATGCTCTTCGGCTTCTCGACGTCCGGGGCGTCCGTCAACGCCGTGATGTAGCCCGTGGTCCACTTGCCGCGCAGGGGAACGATCGCGCGCATCCCCGGCCGCGCCCGATCCTTTAGGCTGGGAGGAACCCCATAGGTGAGGGTCTTGTCCAACGCCAACGGCAACGCTACGTGGGCGAAATCACTCGATTTGTCTTCCGTCACACCCTAGCTCCGTAACCCAAAACATCAAAACCGCGAATAACCGCGAATTGGCTCTGATCTGCGCCAGCCCCTGTGGCGTAACCGAAACGCTGAAACCGCGATGTGCGCCTTCCCCTTCATTCCGGACATTGGGCGAAGACCGCACGGTTTGCCAATTCCATCGCTCGGTTCTTCTGTTCGTGTTTCTCTCTCGGCCAGCCGGTGACGTTCGCGTGATTGGGATTCTCCGGAAGGGGAGCGGCTTGAACAGAGAGCCCTTGAGTCTCACATGCGGCTACTTCAATATCGGCGCGGCCCATTAAGGGTTTGTGTCTCTGTGCCGCAACCTGCTTCCCGATGGTCCATAGTTCCTCGTCATTGGTGTCGCGATGGCGCGTGACGGATAACTCGCGATGTGGATGCGGGATAAACGTGTCGGGTTTGACGGTATTGTTTGCACGAACATGGCGGCGCTGCATCACGTAACGCGCAACTACCTCATCGGTTTCAATGGATGGCGGGTTATTCGAGTCTATCATGCTCCAACACTTCAGTGATTATGTCTACCACGTCTTGGGGCACACCCTCAGAAAAGGTGTCCGTACCCCGCCTCTTCCGGCGCGGGCCAACGGCTGCGGCAAAATGCAGGCGGCTTTGCGCATCAATGCTAATGGAGATTTGGTAATCCGTGTCGATATACCATTCCAACGTAAGATTCCCGTCGGGTTCGGCCCCGGGGTCTGCCTTGGCCGCTAGGTCCGTAGGAAGCAGCTGAAGGAAGGTGGTCGCGTTCGTAAACGTGGCTTCCGAGACCGGCAGCGCGTCATAACCATCCCAGTCTTGCTCGCGGCATTCCTGATACACATCCCGCAGTCTATCCGCGGACGGCTGGGCATGTTGCGCGGGATGGCGGTTTGGCTCCATGGGCCTATCTCCTTAGAATGTGAAAAACCGGCTGCGGCTTCCCCAGCCGTTCACATTGTCCCAATCCTGCTCTCACTTGACCTACTTCGGCCCGCGAAGCTCTTCATTCCCGCCCTACGTCAGGCTCTCCGAAGTCCACGCGCCGCTGCGCCAGTGCGAGGCGTCGACGAATTGCGCCCACACGCGTATCTGCTCCTGGCGGGCGCGGGCGCTGATAAGGGCGGGCATCCACGCTGGTTTCTTGGGTTTGCGCAGCAGAGGCATGAGCGCCTCTTCCGGGGTGCGGTCCGCTTTGCTGACGTTGCACGCCAAGCAGGCCACCACGAGGTTTTCCCAGGAGTCGTCGCCGCCGCGGGATTGGGGAATGACGTGGTCAATGGTGAGCTTGTTCCGAGTGAAGCGTTTGCCGCAGTACTGGCAGGTGTTCTTGTCCCGTTCGAAGATGCTGTGGCGGGAGAAGCGGACTTCGTGGCGGATGAAGCCGTTGAAGAAGGTAAGTAAAATCACATCCGGCACGCGCACCCGCATGCTCGGCGTGTGGACAAATTTCCCGTTGGTTTCTCCGCCGGTGTCGCTGCCGTTCCACAGCGCCACCCACTCGTCAAAATCGTGCAAGGCGTACGTGGAGGGGTGAACCACCTGGGCTTGGCCCTGATAAAGCAGACAGAGAGCGCGCCTCACTGGCGTGACGTGCACCGCCAACCAGGATCGGTTCAATACGAGCACTTGTCCCTCAATCATACTTCGGTACTTTCCGCCGGCCTCGCTTAGGGCTTGGCCGCTTCGCGTTGTGTTACGTCACCGGCCCAACTCCGGCCGGCGTATGTGTGTATACCGTCTCCTCCGCACGTTTGTCCCTTCCCGCAGATAGTATGTTCTCAACGGAACGTGAAGAACCCCGCGGGGTTCAACCCTCGTCCGATTGTTTTTGTTCGTTACGTATCGCTTCCAAGTCCGCCGCCATCTTCTGGATGGTCTGTTTCAGTTCAAGGTGTTGTCCTTCCAGGCGCGCCTGATACCGGGAGATGCCCGCGCCCATGAGCAAGACGCACGCGATGGTGACAAAGGCCATCGTCATGGTCGTGCCCGCGGCGATGTTACTCGCGTACCCATGCCACATCCGGGAGAAGAAGAACAGGGCGAGAAAAAAGCTTAGCAAAGCAAAAACCACATTGACGTACCAGCCAATCTGAAAAAGCTTCCATGTCCGCGTGTTACGCTCGCTAGTGAGCCGTTCCATAAAATATTCCCGCCGATTCCTTAGTTCCAGATTTCGGAACCGTTTTCCCGGAGGGCGGCCCTATCCACTGATTGGGGGCAGTTTGGGGCAAAAATGCCCTCTTTCCTCGGGAAACCGTCCGTAATTGCTGCATCCCGCCGTCAAGGTCTTGTCGCGGACACCATGACGCCAGTTATTCTTGTAGAAAGTATAGACAGCGCCCTCTAACCTGTCAAATAATCGACTGCAATACAACGAGATGAGGAACGCAGCGCATTCGGGCTTAGATGCCTTGTCCCTGGCTCTCGCCTTCCGGGATAACGCACCGGAACCCCGTGGTGGGGAGCTGGCATTCCGGGAAGATGCCCTTGCGAAACGAGCAACGCAGCTCGCTAGGGGGCGATTGCCACGAACCGCCCCGCACCACCCGCCGGGGGGTGTCTTCCATTTTCTTCCTGCGCTCGGGCGCGTAGGGAAGGTAGGAGTCGAGCGACCATTCATGGACGTTACCAGCCAGGTCAAAAATGCCATCGGGAGTGGCTCCGTCCTCGTGCATGGTGACGATGGACGGCATGGCGAGGTTCTCCCCATAGTTGGCCCGCATGGGATCGGGCTCCTGGTTGCCCCAGGGATACTTGCGGTTCTCCCGTCCGCGGGCGGCGAATTCCCATTGGGCCTCGGTGGGCAACTGTTTGCCCGCCCAAGCGGCGTACGCGTTGGCATCCTCCCAGGTAACGCCGATCACGGGTTGTTGGGCGCCGCTGTATTTCTCAGCGCCCCAATATTTGGGAGGTGGGTGGTCCGTGGCTACGAGAAATGCTTCGTATTGCTCTACAGTAACAGGGTATATATCCATATAATACGGCTCGATTTCGGCTTCAAACTGGGGCGCCTCGGAAGGAATCCGGTCGTTGCCCATGAGGAAACGGCCTCCTTCGAGTAGCACCATGTTTTCTGTTGAGCCCCTTTTGCCGCGCGCCGCTACAGCAGCGGTCTTGGGCCGGCGGTACGATTCGTGAAAGGCGCTCATGAGATGCTCACGGAATTCGTCCGCCGATTGCCAGCGAGCCGCCTTATTCTCTTCCAGGGCCTTATTAAGCACCTCGACAAGCGAGGGGGCCACATCGCCGCGAACCTTGCTGACCGGGGCCTGTTTATCCACGGGGCTGCGCAACGTCAGAAGTTCATAAAACACCAGGCCCACGGCGTAGAGGTCCGTGCGCGGGTCGATCTCCTGGTGTTGTTTTTGTTCCGGCGCGGCGTAGCCGAAGGTGCCGATCACTCGTCCGGGCGCGCGAGGGGCCATGAGTTCGACCTCCCCTTCGTCCAAAGGTTTGGCTAGGCCGAAGTCGAGGACCTTCACATGTTCGCCCGGCAAGAGCATTATGTTCTCTGGCTTCATGTCGCGATGGATGACCGTGCGATGGGCCGAGGCCAGCGCTCCGAGGACTTGGGCTGTGAGGGATACGGCGAGGCGCACGCCGAGGTAGCGACGTTGCGCGCGTTGGCGCCGGAGAAAAGCGCGAAGGCTTTGGCCCTCCAAATATTCCATGGAAAGGTAAAGGATGCCTTCGGGAGTCGCGCCTACGTCGTGGACTGTGACAATGTTGTCGTGGCGCAGCCGCCGCGCCACCATGGCCTCGCGGATGAAGAGGTGCTGTCCCCGTTGAGTCTTTAACATGCGCGGATTCATGAATTTTAGCGCTACCGGTTCCTCCACCAGCGTGTCCTGCGCGCGGTAAACCACCGCCATCCCCCCCTTGCCAAGCTGTTCCTTAATGGTGAACCGGCTGGCGACAAAGTCCCCGCGCTTAAACTCAATGCTCGCCTGCTCCTGGTCCCCATTTGTTTGGGGGATCACCAAGGGTTTGCCGCAGCCGAAACACACCCCGCGCCGGCCCTGCAACGCGGAGGGCACGAGAATCTGCACGCGGCAATGAGGACATTCAACAGTAAGCATGCAATTTTCTTGCCAGAGTTAGACCCCAACGCTTAAGCTGGGGGCCATGGGAGCCGATATTCATGTAAAGGCCACGCCAACGAAACGGCGCCGGAAGGGCGCGTTCCGGGGCTACGCTTGTCATGGCGGCGGATTGTAGCACCTACGGAAAGGGCGCGCAATGCTGGGGGATGCCGTTTATGTCTATCGGCTGGGAACCTCGTGGCGGATTCTGGGATAGTTTCTTGAAGGACGATCGGGCGTACGGGTTCACCTCTTGCATGCCGCGGGCACAGAGAATTCGGTAGAGAATCATTTGTTGACACTTTTGCGAGGCGCCCGTATAATAGGTCAATATCCGCTTGGAAGGCGCGTGTGGCTGCCTTGCGGGCGGCTGGCGATTGTGCCGGACTTCTGGCCTTGGCGGGGATGTTCCCATGTTGGCTGTGTGAGTCTGAATCCTGGCCGGGGTGCGGGTGGCGTGTATTGTTTGCGTCGCTCGCGTGTAAGTATGTACAATCACTATCGTTGAAAGCCCAATAGCATTGGGGAAGTCCAAACAAGAGAGGAGAAACGTAATATGGGGAGCAGAAAGAAGCTGTTTCTGTCCGCGCTCGTCAGTATGGTGGTGCTCTCGTCGTTCGCCATCGGCTTTTTGCCGGCGCACGTCAAGGACCAGGATCATGCTGCGCGAGCGGCCGACGGGTCTGACGGCGTTGCGATCAGCGTCGACGGTCAGACCCCAGTAGGCGAAGAGTTTAGTATCCCCGCGGGAGGCGAGCAAGGCTTTAGTGCGCTCGACCTGAATGACGGCAGTCTGTTACCCGTGGGAGAAGTGGACTGGTCGCTGGCCAGTGAGGGGGAGGCTGAACTCTCGGCGACCCCTGGCGACTTGGCGGCCCAGGTCAAGGCGTTGGAGCCGGGCGTGGCGGGGTTGTACCTCGCGGGCGCAGGCGGTTCGGACGTCGTTGATCTCACACTCTACGAGTTGAAGCAGGCGGACGGGACCTACATGGAGCAGGTGCGGTTCGTCCAGCCCGGTAGAGATTTCGCGAGTGTGTATATCCCGGATTGGGCGAACGGACAGCCTTTCTCGGTCCTGGCCGAAACAGATGCGCCTGCTGACACGGCCAGCGTCCAGTTTTCGGAGGGCGGCGGGGATATCGTGAGCAGTCAGCAACGCCCTTGGGTGGGCTTTGTGCCCGGCTTGACGGACGGTGCGACTTTGACGATCAACGCGGTGGCGACAAGCATCTACGAAGAAACGGAAGCGTCGAGTAGCGTCGCTTTTAGGGCTTTTGGGTCCGACGCCGACGCGAGCGGCAGCGGCCTTCCGGACGATCCATTTGGTTTGGACATGGAGATGGGTGATCGCTGGGTGGCCAATTTGGACACTGA
>JAWOFY010000210.1:0-12283 GCA_046497285.1 Candidatus Hydrogenedentota bacterium | reverse complement strand
ACGGAATCGGCAACCCGGTCTTGGGTCACCATGTCCAGCGCGGCTCGCAAGCTGCAATGGCTGCTGATGTGCACGACGCGCATGGTCCCCGCGAAGAGGCACATGCGGTAATCCCGGCTGCCGGTGAGTTCGGCGATGAAATCGGTGTGACCCTGATAGGCGTACCCCGCCCGGTGGATGCCCGCCTTGTTCAGGGGACAGGTCACCAGCCCATCCACCCGTTGCGCCATGGCCAAGGCCACGCCCGTACGGACCCACTCAATGGCGCACCGTCCCGCCTCCCCGTCCAACACCCCGGGCCGGCGCGGCGGAACGGGGATCCCTGTGTCCAAAACGGGGACGGCATCGGCCATGCCGGCGCCTTCCTCGACCTCGTCCACCCTTACCGGAGGCGGACAGCCCGGCGTATCCGCCGCAAGCGCGTCGAAGTGAGCATGGCTTCCCACGACGAGGGGCTGGCATTGGCTCCAGACCTCCTCGCGCGCAAGCGCTTTCACAAGGATTTCGGGGCCGACGCCATTGATGTCGCCCATGGTTATGGCTAGCAGGGGTTTCATAAGAGATGCTGAGGAATTACTCCGATTCCTGTAACAGAAGCGCAGGGGAACGCCTTAACTTCGGGAAACCCTATCTTACCACACGTCCGTACCAATGCGCTCCGCGGACTTCCGTGGTATTCTATTAGAGGGCCTTTCAGCACACTCCGAACCAACCGCGGATTCCCTTTCAAAACCCATGACGCACGAACACGCCATGAACAAGAGCGCCTTGCGCCGCCAATTCCGCGCAACACGCCGGGCGCTGCCGCCCAAAGAACGCGCCGCCGCCGATAAGGCCATTGCGGAGCATCTCCGCTCGTTACCCGCCTTTCAACGCGCGGCCGCCGTCTTGTCCTATGTGTCCATCCCCGGCGATGAGGCCGACACGCGGGATTTGCTCGGCCAACTCGCGGAAGAGGGCCGCTTTGTCCTTGTTCCGCGCTCATTGCCCGGGGGAAGCCTGTCGTGGCATCGGTTTGACGGCCTCGGCCGCCTTGTGAAAGGCCGCCATGGCATCCTGGAGCCTGCGCCCGGCGCCCCCGCCTTCACGAACTGGCCGTGTCCTCCGGTTGTTCTCACCCCTGGCGTCGCCTTCACCCCCGAAGGAGCGCGCCTCGGCCAGGGTGGCGGCTATTACGACCGGTTTCTGGGTGAATTCAGCGGCGTAAGCATCGGGCTCGCCTATGCGTGCCAGATCGCGCGCTGCTTGCCGCAATCTCATCATGATTGTCCCGTGGATTACGTCATCACCGAAAAGACGATTTACACGGCGTCCCCCTGACGGCCCAATTCAAGAAGCCGCAGCGCGTGGTTTCTTAGGGCGGGGATATCCGGGGGATCGCCTGCTTCAAGCCAATGAATGCGTTCATCTTTCCGGAACCACGACAATTGGCGTTTGGCGAAGCGGCGCGTGTTTTGCTTCATGGCCTCCACCATGCCGTGATGCGTCATGCGCCCTCGCAAGTACGCCGCCGCCTCGCGGTAGCCCAGGGATCGAATGCGCTCGAGATGGCGTTCATGGCCAGCGCGCAGCAGTAGGTGCGCCTCGTGCAAGAAACCGGCCTCAAGCATGCGATGCGCACGGCGGTTGATCCGGCCATACAAGAGCGGGCGCGGCATGGCGATGCCAATTTGAAGCGCGTTCAGGACCGGCGCCTGTTGCTGATGCCGCGCGTGCCATTCCGAGAGAGGCGTTCCCGTCCGTTCATGGACTTCCAGGGCCCGCACAATCCGCCGCAGGTCGCCGGGGAGGATGGCGTCCGCATACGCGGCGTCGACTTCCCGCAATCGCTCGAAAAGCATCTGCACGCCCCACTCTTCCGCTTCTTGATGCAGACGTTGCCGGATTCCCGGGTCCCGGCCGGGTCCCTCGAACAATCCGTCGATAAGCGCCCGCACATACAGCCCCGAGCCCCCCGCCACGACGGCGATGCGGCCGCGGGCGTTCAATTCCCGAACTTTCTCCAGGGCCAATTCCCGGAAGGCGCCCGCGCTGAAAGGTTCCCCGGGTTCGAGAAATCCCACGAAATGGTGAGGCGCGCGCGCTTGGGCTGCCGCGGAGGGCTGGGCCGTCCCTATCGCCATACCGCGGTACACCTGCATGGAGTCGGCGCTTATAACTTCCGAGTCAAGAGCCTCCGCCAGATCCGCGGCCAAATCGGTTTTGCCGGATGCGGTAGGCCCCACCACCGCCAGAACCTGGCTCACTGCCGCCTCCGGAAGCTCTTTTCCATCTGCCATTGGGTAAGTTCGGTGATGATGGGCCGGCCGTGCGGGCAGGTATAGGGCGGGCGCAGCTTACGGAAGCCCTCAAGCAAACGCCGCCGCTCCTCCGGCGAGAGCCGGTCTCCCGCTTTCACGCTCCCCCGGCATGCGTGGACGGCCAAACGCAGGAGACTCGCCAGAAACTCCTCCTGATCAAACAGTTCGCCTTGGGCGAGTTGGTCGAGAACACTGTACACCACGTCGGGAATTTTGGCCTCTTCATAAAGATGACAGATGGCGGTTACCTGGAAGGTGTTGCCGCCGAAGGGTTCAATCTCGATGCCCAACCGCTGGAAGACTTCGATGTTCCGCTCCAGGATCCGGCTGTGCGAGGGGGGTACATCGATTAGAATCGGCGCCACCAATTGCTGGGCCTGATATTGGCCATCCTCGAGGTCGCTCTTAAGCGCATCGTAGGTCAGCCGTTCATGCAGGGCGTGCTGGTCAATGATTAACAGCCGTTCCTCCCCTGGCACTAGAAGATACGAATCGAACACCTGCATGGGCGCTCCATCCATGGACTCCACGCCGCCATACATGGCGCTCGGCGAGACAAAGCCGCCCTCCTGCATGTCGTCTTCCATCCCCTGGGCGGAGAACTCGGTCTGCGTTTGTCCTCCACGGGACATGCCCTCTCCGCGAACACGCGGTGGATCCGCCGCATCCCCTGGGGAGGCGGCTTGCGCTTCCGCCGTATCCGCTTCAGGCGGTATGGGCCGGCCCTCTTCCTGCGGCGGATGCTCAAGCCCCTTAGCTGACGCCGCACTTTCTTCACCCTCGGACGGAGGAGGGGGACATTCTTGCGGTGCGGCCGAAGTTGAACTTCCTTGCGGCTCCGATTCTCTCCCAACGCCAGACCCGTGGCCGCCTTGAGTCGCGCCGAGCCCCTCTGACGGCGCCGCCCCGGAGGAGCCGCTCAGGTGCGACAAGCAATCCCGCACGGCCTCGCGGAGCGCGTCCCGAATGGCGCGTTCGTCGCGAAAACGAACCTCCCGCTTGGCGGGATGGATGTTGACGTCGGCCAGGCGGGGGTGGACCTGAACCATGACGATGCCCACAGGCCGGCGGCCTACGGTCAACAACTCCCGGTATCCGTCCTCAAAGCCGTACTGAAGAGCGCGGTTCTGGATAGGACGGCGGTTGAGAAAGAAAAACTGGTGCGTGCGCTGGGATCGCGTCAGAGCGGGCGTCCCAATTAGGCCTTCGAGTTGAATCCCACCATGTTCGCTCTTGAAGGGAACCATGTCCTGAAGAAAATTCAGTCCCCATATCAAGGCCACGCGTTCGCGGAGCGTGGCGTTCTGGGGAATGTCTAGTAGGAGCTTATCGTTGTGATACACCTGCCACGCCACCCCCGTGTTCACAAGCGCGTGCCGTTGAAGCACGTCCAGGGCCTGGCCAAGTTCGGTGGTGATGCCTTTGAGAAACTTCGCGCGGGCCGGGGTGTTGAAGTAGAGCCGATGCACGCCGATTCGGGTGCCCACGGGGGCGGGCGCCTCGCTGACATCGCGCAGGACTCCGCCTTCCACGCGCACCCGCGTGCCCCCATCGTCCTTTTCCCGGCGTGTGAGAAGCTCAAACCGGCTCACGGCGGCGATGCTGGCCAGCGCCTCGCCCCGGAAACCCAGCGTGTGAATGGCGTCGAGGTCTTCCTTCTTGCGAATCTTACTGGTGGCGTGACGTTCGATGGCCATCAAGGCATCCTGCTCCGACATGCCATGGCCGTTGTCCGTCACCTCGACGGTCCGCCGGCCCGCCGCCACCAACCGCACGGTGACGCGCGTGGCGTGGGCGTCGAGCGCGTTTTCGACAAGCTCCTTCACCACGGACGCCGGCCGTTCCACGACCTCGCCCGCCGCGATCTTGTTGGCGAGTTCTTCGGGAAGCACGCGTACGGGTGGCGTATGAACGTTTGTCATGCCGATCGAAACCCTTCTTGCACCTTGTGTAAGTCCATTGTACGTAACGGGTTATGCAGGCTGCAAACCATTCTGAAAGCCGGCCGCCAAACACGGCGATAGAAACGACGTGGATTTTCGGGGGGTATTTACGTCATAATTGAACGTAGGGCCTTAGGGTGAAAACAAAAGGCGCTTTTACTTCACACATTAAGCGCCACTTTTACATAAAACACCCGAAACAATACTCAGGCGCGCACCAACGCTCTTTCACTGAAATTATCAGGCGAAAGGAGTTGTTACTGTTTCAGATATGGGGTGTATTTGTGACACCCATTCGCTTCGATTACCGGATTACACCGAGGGGCGCCTCGGGTTTTTCACAAGGGTTCAAACGGAACGGCGTGAAGAGCATGACTGACCTCGCGATAGAGGCTTGTTCACCCAGTCCGAGAAGCACGGCACAAGCGGCCTAGGCGTGGCGCTTAACGTTACATAGCTCGCTTGCAACCGGGGAATGAATTGACCATGACGACACAGGCGCATCAGATCCCTAATCTTGATAAGCTCAAACAATACGCCGCCTCCAGGGCCGTGGACCTCGTGGAAAGTGGGATGGTCATCGGACTGGGCCACGGAAGCACGGCCATTCACGCAGTGCGGGGTATAGCCCAGAAAGTCCGGGAGGGATCCCTCCGAAACATCCGCGGCATCCCTTGTTCCAGACACATCGAAGGCGAAGCGGAAAGCTTGGGTCTATCGTTGGTCACCTTTGACGACATCGAGACGATTGATCTTACCATCGATGGCGCCGATGAGGTGGATACACAGCTCAACTGTATTAAGGGCGGCGGAGGGGCGTTACTTCGTGAGAAAGTGGTAGCTCAAGCCACGGCGTACGAGGTCATTGTTGTAGACGAGACCAAGCTGTCATCCCAGCTTGGCAAACGTTGGCCCATCCCGGTGGAGGTGATTCCCTTTGCGCTGCGCCCCGTGAGCGCTTTCATCACCGAACTGGGCGGGCGGGCCCAGCTTCGCGAAACCAAGGCGGGCCTCCCCCTTCAAACCGATCAGGGTAATTACATCCTTGATTGCCATTTTGGGCCTGTCGCCAATCCGGAGGAACTCGGGCTACAACTCGGCGAAAAGGCAGGCGTGGTCGAACACGGGCTGTTTCTGAATCTCACCAGCGAAGTCATCGTGGCCGGCGCCGAGGGGGTTCGCGTTTTGAAACGGAATGCGCGCGCATAATTCCGCCGAACAGGGAATTGCAAACGCAAATAGCCGCCCCCTTTCTACTCCAATCCCAACTCGCTGGGAAGATCCATGAGCGTGGCAAGACGGGGATGTTCGCCCGTATAACGTGCTTCCCGATCGATAAGCATAGGGCGCAGGCCAGCGCCGAGCGCCCCTGCCACGTCATCCTCGATGGAATCGCCTATATGTACAGTGCGTTCGGGCGCCGCGTTCAACCGGGCCACGGCCGCCTCGAAGATGCGGGGATCGGGCTTGGCGCAACCGATTTCGGCCGAGGTCACAACACAGACGAAATAGCGCAGCAGGCCAAGCCGTTCAAGAAGAATGGGCAAACGCGAATCCCAGTTTGACACCACGGCGCAGCGGAGGCCAGCCCGGCTGAGGCGGTCGAGGGTAGGCGTAACATCTTCATATACCCGCCATGCCTCGGGTTTGGCGAAATGGTGAAACACCTGGTCAAAGAAGGCGTCGAACCGTTTGCCGAAAGTCTCCAACCCGGGATGGACGGCAAACACCTTGGCGACCATATCCCGCCACCACGCTCGTTCTGCTTCGTCGGAGGTAAAGTTCGCCGCGAAAGGCGGTTCCTTAGGACGCATCTCGGCGGCCCGCCGCCACTCGGCGCGAAAAGCGTCTTGCAACTTCTGGGGATCCGCATTTACACCATGGAGCCGAGCCACCTCGGAATAGACGGAACCCACCGATGGATACACGTAGATCAGGGTCTGTCCCGCATCAAAAAACACAGCGTCCACCCAATCGGTCATACCCATCCTCTAAGCTTCGCTCCCCCTGGCCCCTCACCGCAAAATCATATAACGAGCTGTTAGCGTGACGGCCAACAGCCCGGCGGTGACGATGGCGGCGTGCAATCCCCAGAGGTCAACCAAGGCCGCCACCTGTTGGGTAAACGGCGCGGTGTCATTCTCCTCGCGGATTTCAGGGGCAGGCTCCGCCTCCTCCAGCTCCCCTTCGGGAAACTCCAGGGCCGTTACCTCCACGGGCGCGCGCTCGGCCTCCTCGAGTTCTTCGCGCGCCATCTCGCGGGCGCGTTCGGCGAATCGGACCTCTTCGCGCGGAAGCCACTGCTTGCCCTCCGTGGTCTCAACCTGCTGCCGGCCTAACGCCTCCCAGCCCTCCTGTATACGCCGTTCACGGGCGCGCGACGACTCTGGATCAATGGAGACAATGCGGTCGCGGCTGATGGTGCGTATCCTTCCGGGATCCCATGGCCGATCAAGTTCGAGGCGGATAAGCCTGTCATCGGCCTCCTCGATAAACCCGTAATAGACATTGTCATTGGTGAGCGTGACAATGTAGGGATCCCGGGCTTCTTCAGCCTCGGCAGCGCCAGCCGCCAGTAGGATGACTATACAAATCGTACCCATAAAAGATAGTATAGAGCTTCTTGAGCCCCCTTGACAAGACGCGGTACATTCGGGATGTTTACGAAACTTCTCAACCCTCAAATGGATTAACATCCATAGCTCACTAACGAAAAGGCAGAAGCAGCGTCCGCCGGAAGGCGGCTACCGTAGACCATGCAGGAGGAAACTTTGGACATTGCGTGGAGGGCGAGTTCGTGTTACAGAGCCAGTATACTCTTCTACATATTTGCGCCGCTTATCGTGGTGGCGGCGGGGGGATGCGCCACCGTACCGGCTGAGGAAGAAACCGCGGAAGGTCCTGAGGCTACAGGTAACGGCCAGGTTACCTACAGTTCCGAAAACGCCCAGCTCGGGGACACCATACGCCAAGCGGGCGCGGCCGGCGGCAATGTGGTCCTCATGGGGGGGCTGGAAGAGGAGCAAGTGGGGGAAGTGAACTTCAACGAAGCCCCTCCCCAAACAGTCGTGTCCCAGCTTTCAGAACAGGCGGAGCTGGCGGTCGAAGTCACGCCCCACTATTCCTTCCTCTTTCCCGCGGAGTACGAGGCGTTGGCCAACGTCAGCTTGGAAGGGCAGCTTCATAGCACATATGAGGGCGTCGAAACCCAGATCGCGTTCGGTGCGGGAACGCCACTTTTTGTCTGCTTAGCCTGGATGAGCCAAGCCACAGGGGTAACCATCGTGGCGGACAACGAGGTGGCGGAGGCCCAAAGCGGGGAACTCGCGTTGGGTACCGCGCCTCTTTCAACCGCCCTTGAGGCTCTTCTAAAGTCGGCGCGCGTCGCCAACTTTTATGTGGACAGTACGGAGGAGTATATTTTCCTGTATTCGGGCGCTCAAGGTCATGAAACCGATATGCTGTTGAACCGGCCCGCCATGGATCAGCAGCAGGAGGCCATGCTCGAGCAACGTGTCACTGTGTATATGCCGGAACCGCCCAGCCGGCCCAATGAACTCCGCATGCTTCCCGGCGCCACGCCGCTGGCCGAAGTGTTGCCTTCCCTGTCCCGTCAACTAGGCGTACGCATCGTAGCGGAACCCGGCCTTGAAGAGCTGCCTGTAAACCCCGCTGTGTTTCAGGATGTGCGTGTCGGCACCGCCATGGACCTGCTCATCCGTCAATGGTTGCGGCCCGAGTACGGCTATCACGCCGCGCACGACCGCCTTGTCATCCGCCGCCGCACCCCAGGGGAACTATAGGGGCGCTACACTAACGCGAAGGGGAACGGGCTAGACGCAAATCGGGCGTCCATTCGCACGACGGCCCCTCCCTTCTTCTCCGCCGTTACAGATGATGATCTGATGCAGCGGCTCGCCCCACCTCACCCCTTTGCCCGCCACACACAACCAATCTCTTTACCCACCTATCGCACAAAATAGCGCATTTCTATATAGAGGAAGTCGTTTGTACTTCTTGAAATGTAATAGCAATTTATGATGTTATCATGGTTCGTGGCGTTGTAAAGGGATGGAGTGAGACTTATGAATAAGAATGACGCATTGGTTTTTTTACGGCATCATTGCATCACTGCTGTTGTGCGGGCGGAACGCAAGTGTGAGGCCTTTTTACACGTGGTAGACGCTATTATCCAAGGCGAGGTTTGTTGTCTGGAGGTGACCCTGACCACGCCGGAGGCTCTGCGTTGCCTCGAGATGGCCTCGGAGCAGCTCGAAGGAACAGAGGCGTTGCTGGGGGCGGGCTCGGTGCTTGATGGCGAGATATGCCGCATGGCCATCCTCTCCGGCGCCCAATACATTGTCACGCCCATCTTCGCGCCAGAAGTAATCTCCGTGGCCCAGCGTTGCGGCGTCCCGGTCATCTGCGGGGCCTACACGCCCACGGAAGTTTTTCAAGCTTGGCAAGGCGGAGCGGACATGGTCAAGGTGTTTCCCGCGAGTTTGGGCGGCCCCGAGTACATTGAGATCCTGCAAGAGCCTTTCCCCCAGGTTCCGCTGGTTCCCGGCGGGGGCGTCAAGCTCAACAATACGGCCGCATATCTCAGGGCGGGGGCGGCGGCCTTGGCTGTGGGCACGAATCTAGTGGGAAAGCGGGCCGTTGAAAGCAACGACTACACCGCCATCACCTCGAACGCCCATGCTTTCGCCCATGCCGTGTCCCGCTTCCGGCAAGAGGAATAGGGCGCATCGAGACGGGCGCCGTCACACAAAAAGCCCTCTTGGGGCTGGCGGCTCGCCGGCGTTAGCCCACGCGGCAAGGAAGTCCTCCGTGCGGGCTTCGCGCCGTATCCCCAGCCGGGTCAGGGCGAAATCGTACCGCGCGGGATCCTCTGGCGCCCATTGGCGGAAGCCGTCGGTCACTTCCCGGGCCGTGCGGGCGTCGGGTTGCCGCCTGTGGGATAGTCCCATCTGGTGGGCCAGCCGGTGCATGTGCGTGTCCATGGGCACCATCAGCACGGCCGGATCCACGCCTTCCCATCCCCCCGGGTCCACCGCGTCCCGCCGCACCATCCAGCGCAAGTAGAGGTGAAGCCGCTTGCACGCGCTGCCCCGCGACGGGTGGGGCAACAGGAAATTAGGCTCGGCCGGGTCGACCCGCAAGGCATCGGTGAAATCTCCCAACGCAGCCACTACGTCGTTTTCGCTGGCTCGAAGGGCTCGGACGAAGCAAGCCTCCAACGAGCCATACGCCGCGCGCACCTGTTGGATGCCGCACAGCAACCTGGCCAGGTCGTGGCCCGAGGCATAGCGGTGCCGGAAATCACGAAACCGCCGTGGGATGGTTCGGGGCGCTGTCTCAGCGAGATACTGGGCGGGGGAACCTAGCGCCGGCAATATCCGGCCGATACTCGCAAGGATTTGCTTGACGTTGCCAAAGGCCAGGGACGCGGCGATAAGCCCCACGATTTCACGATCGGACGGGTCCTCGTATTCCAACACCATCTGGAGCGGGTCCGGCTCTATATAGGCGCGCTGGTTGAAGCAGTCATACAGCTCTTCCAGCAAGAACCGCCGCGACGGCTGCTCAGGGATCGGCATGATAAGTCCATGGAGGTTGAGAGGCGGTAGCATTCAGGTAAGTCAAGGCCTTTTTGAACGTAGCAAATGTACCCAACCATTTCAAGACTCCCGGCGCGGTCTAAGCTTTTGACACCGTTCGTCCGGTGTGCTACGGTTCCATTCATTGTAGGCTTGGACGTCCAGCCGTGGTCAATTCTTGAAAGACCGTTGGAGCTGGAGCGTATGGGGCCGTGACCTACGTGCAAATCCGCTTTTTCTATTGAACGCGCCATACGGCGGGGGTTGCGAACCAGGCCGTTTTTCTTCACCGAGTAGGGAGACCTAACATGAGCAGACAAGGCATCATCACAATGTTCAGCGCCATAGTGGCGTGTCTGTTACTTGGGACCGGCCCGCTTCACGCGCAGGAGGCCCCTGAACAACCCAGCGGATTGCTGCTTGAGCGGCTCTCCACGCCGTTGGGAATCGAGAATTTCGAACCCGCCATGAGCTGGGTGGTCAATCATCCGGAGCCCAACCAATATCAGACAGCCTATCAAATCCAAGTGGCTACCAACATCGACGCCCTTGACAACGGCGAGCCGGATGTTTGGGACTCGGGAAAGGTTGAGTCGCCGGAGTCCAGCAACGCGCGATATGAGGGGCCAGATCTCGATCCGAACACCGTCTATTTCTGGCGCGTGCGCGTATGGGACAAGCATGACGCGAGCAGCCCCTACTCCAAGCCCCAGATGTTTGTTACGGGGATGCGGGACGAATGGCGAGCTACCCCTATCTGGGCCGGGAACGAAGCCGGAGACGGCCCTTCCGATTTCGCCTTCCTGCGGCGCGAATTCGAGCTGCCTGACCAAGAGATCGAGCACGCCATCGTTAACGTCACGGCCGTTTCGCCGGACTCCGCCGCTCAGTATGTGTACCGGCTCTACTTGAACGGCGAATTTGTTGGGTGCGGTCCCGAACGGGGATTCGATGACATCGAGCGCTACAACACGTACGAGGTCTCGGATTCGCTTGAGCCTGGCGCGGTAAACACGGTGGGAGCGCTCAACTATACCGGCGACGAACACAACTTCATCTTCCAGATGGATATCCAGTTCGCCGATGGGACGAGCAAGACGATTACTTCGGATGCCTCTTGGCAAGCCCTGGACGGTGACAATATCTACGTGGATGGCGGCAACGCGGGCCACGGCGCCTACTACCATGCTCCTAGGGAGTTCATCAACGCCTTGAACTACCCCTTCGGCTGGAAGGAAAGCGGTTTTGATGACGCCGGCTGGAGCGAGGCCATGGAGCGGGACGCCCTCGAAAACCTGAAGCCGTCGGCCCAACATAACGAGCAGCAGTATCTCGTGGAGCCGGAACGGGTAGTCGAACGCGAGCCGGGCCATTATTTCCTAGATTTCGGGCGCTCCGTCATCGCCGGATTCCGCCTCGCCGACATTGAGGGCGAGAGCGGTCAGGAAGTGGACATCCGCCTCGGCCAAGAACTTCTTGGTCCGCAGACGGTAAGATATGAAATGCGTACGGGCAACACCTATCAAGAAGTGTGGACCTTAACCGATGGCCCGCAAACCCTCACCAATTGGGGCTACCGTTCCTACCGGTATGCTGAAGTCATCGGGGCGCCGGAAGGGCTCGACGCCTCAAACTTCCAGGCGGCGGTCTTGCGGCAACCCTTTGACGAATCGGAGTCCCACTTCGAGTCCTCGGATTTCGTACTGAATGATATCTGGGACATGCTGAAGTACAGCATCAAGGCCACCAGTCTGGATGTGTATGTGGACACCCATGCCCGCGAACGGCGCAATTACGAGGGCGACGCCTACATCAACCAGCTCTCGCAATACGCCGTCGAACGGCAATACGCCTTCCCCCGCTACTCGATGGAGTACCTCTACTACCGTCCCACCTGGCCTACCGAATACAAGCAGTTCTCCATAATGATGGCCTGGAACGACTACATGTATACGGGTAACCTAGACTCACTTGCGGAGCATTACGAAGTCTTGCAAGATAAGACCACCGAGCCGTTCATCAACGAAGACTATCTCGTCGAAAAAGGGCCGGAAGAAGGCGGCCAGCATGGCCCTTGGGGCCGTGATCTTATAGATTGGCCCGAACCGCTCCGCGACGGCTACGTGTTCTCCGACATCAACACCGTCATCAACTCCTTCAACTACCGCGCGGTCGAACTGCTCGGCAAGATCGCCGAGGTCATTGGGGAAGACGAGGACGCCGCCGAATACACCCATCTGGCGGGCAATCTTCGCGAGGCCATCAACGATCATCTCTATGACCCCGAGGCGGGCGCGTTCCGGGGCGGGCTGGACATTGACCACCATGCCCTCCACGCGAGTATCTTCCCTGTCTCGCACGGCGCCGCCCGCGAGGAGTACCTCGATCCCTTGGCCGAGCACATTTTCGATCGAGGCATGCAGTGCAACGTCTACGGCGC
>JAWOFY010000190.1:0-2580 GCA_046497285.1 Candidatus Hydrogenedentota bacterium | reverse complement strand
CATCGCGTAAGCCCCCAATCGCGTATAAGGCGGTGTTTACATCCCCCAGCCCTTCGGGCCAGCCCCTTGCGAAGCGGGTAGCAAGGGGGGGTGTTTCGCGTACCGCCGGCGTCTCGCCGACAGCCAAACAAGACTACCAAGCACAACCGGAGAATACGTGCCGGCGGGACGCCGGCGGTACGAAATGGCCATGCGCGAAGCAGTGCGGGAGGCCTACTCGGCGACGCGTGAGAGGAACGCGTTGGCGGACATTTGGATAAACCAAGCGAGGTCCTCGTCCCCAGTGATGACGCCCTCTGTGTCCGGAGGCCGGATTTCCTCGGCTTCCGCCAGCGCCTTTTCCATCGCGGGAATGGCTTCCCGGGCGTCTTCCCCGAGAAGTTCGATGGTTCTTGCCGCGTGCAGCGTGACATCGAGACTCGGATTGTCCAGCGCTTCGATCAGCACGGGGAGGGCTGTCGAAACGTCGCCATGGTTGGCCACGGCGTTGGCGATCTCGATTCGCGCCGCTGGCGAGGGATCGTCGAGCGCCTGTGACAGCCGATCCAACGCCTGTTCCGAAACCGACTCACAGGCGGTCAGTCCAATGGCGGCCCAATAGCGCACGCCCGATTTGTCACTATCCAGTCCTTCCAAGAGTTCGCTTTCGGGAGCCATGCCTACTTTATCGGCGGCTTCATACAGCGCTTCGAGGTCGACGGGCGCTTCGTTCCGCACCGCTTCCCAGGGGACGGTTCCTTCAAAAACCTCCCACGCCTCGCTCTCTGGGATAAAGCCGAGGTCGCGCCGCTCCCGCCTCTCTTCACGAAGGGCTTCACGCATCCGTTCGAGGACCTCCTGATGCTCGGCCGAACCGGCCAGATTCTCAAGGTTGAGCGGATCTTCGCGATAGGCATAGAGTTCCTCGGCAGGGCGGGTAGGCGATACGTAATGCCATTGCGGCTCGGTCAACTCGCCGGGATCGTCCAGCCGATTGAACTCGTCGCGTAGTTCGCCCTGATCGGCCCAGGCGCTGGGTTGATGATAGCTCAGATGGGGCATGTAGTTACGAACGTAGAGATACTGCTCATCCCGCACTGCCCGAACACAGTCCCGGGCCTCATCGACTCGATCCCGGAAATGATAAAGCCGCTCCCTCGGGGCGGTCTCATAGTCCCCAAGGAAGGGCCGCCCTTGCATGAAATCGGGCGGCTGAATCCCGGCGAGGCTGAGGGCGGTGGGACCAAAATCCACGAAGCTGACCATGCGGTCGCTCGTTTCTCCTGCATCGGCCGGCGCCAAGTGGCGATATTTCTCCGGGAACCGAATGAGCAACGGTACCCGAAGCCCGGTATCCAATGGGGCCCGCTTGTGACGCGGCCTCCCCGCGCCGTGATCGGAGAAGAAAAAGACAATCGTGTCCTCGGCCAGCCCGTCCTCCTCCAATTGCTCGAGAAACTCCCCAACCTTTTTGTCCATGGCCGTGACGCAATCGTAGTAACGCGCCATCTCCCGGCGAACCAGCGGCGTGTCCGGGTAGTAAGGCGGCACGGGGGCTTCCTCGGGATCGTGGATTTCGTCAGGGCTCAGGCGGCTCTGCACCTCTTCGACAAATTGTTCGTAAGGCCAGACCATGGTCCGGCTTTGATGAGCTTCCATCAGATTGAACACGCTGAAAAAGGCTGTCCCGGAATCGGGGCGGTTCCGCCAGTGGCCCGTTTCGCTGTTTTCGTCCCAAGAGGCTTCAATGATCTCCGGCTCATTCGCCGTATTGTAGTCGGTTTTAACGTTGTTGCTCGTGTAGTAGCCGGTTTCCCGAAGCTTCGATGGAAAACCGGTCATGTATTCTGGGATAGGAAAGACGGAGCGCATGTGATGCGTGCCCAGGGATACGGCGTAGTTGCCCGTGATAAGCGTGGACCGCGCCGGCGCGCACACGGGCGCGTCCGCGTAGGCATGGGTATACCGCACGCTTTCTTCCGCAAGGCGGTCGAGGTGAGGCGTCGTGGCATACTCGTCTCCGTACGCCCCGAGCGTCAGACCGACATCTTCGGTGGTAATCCAGAGGATGTTGGGCTGTTCCTCGTTATCGGCCCGGGCGCCACGCGCGTAGAAAGACGCGGTCAATGCCCCCGCCGTGCTCACCCCAACCGTTTTCATGAAATCGCGCCGATTCAAGCTCATACTCCCTCCTTACGATGTCGGGTATCCTTCTCATGGGAGGCTACATTCTTATAGGCATGTGGCCGTCCCCGAGCTTTATTGTCTGCAATTGCCGCCGCGGCTTGGTAGCGAACGGCGAGCCCTAACTTTCCGCCGGTATTAACAACCTGCGCTCGTTCGATGCCTTTCGCGAGTAATGGAAGAGCCAGCGCCGTTCGCGGTCCGATTGCTACTCTAACACTTGATTTTCCTCGCCCTCATCGTCAACGGGGCCGGGGTATTATCTTCCCATGCCGGACATGGGATCAAGGTATTCGCGATATGTACGAGGCCTTATCCTGAGGCGCCCTTCCCTTTTTTGCAGTAACATGCCCGCCCCCGTGTGGTGGGCCTCTCCGGGTTAGCGGGCTTGTCTATAGCCTCTACCCGTGAAATGAC
>JAWOFY010000073.1:0-4110 GCA_046497285.1 Candidatus Hydrogenedentota bacterium | reverse complement strand
CCTGCGTGTACGGACCGGCAGCCCGTGATGTAGTCGGTGTTGGCCATGGCCAGCCGGAAATACAGATCGGGAGGCGTGTGGCCGGTTGACCTTGCGCGTCAATGTGACCCGCGATCCGGAGGCCTTGCGCGAGGAAGCGCGGCAGAGGCAAACGGTCTACAGCGGCGATCTCGCCGCGCGCTTTACCAATGGGGTCATCCAGCTCTATTGGAAGGGCGAGCTATTGACCACCTTGCTCCATGCCTACACCTCCATTCTGGCGGGCAACCTCTGGAACGACAGTCATAATCTCCAGTGGAGCGCCGCCGAAAAGGATGAAGAGGGCGTATTGTCGGCCACGGGGGCGTCCCGGCGCTTTCCCTTTCGCCAACATTGGCGCATGGCGCCGATGGCTGACCGCACGGGGGTCAAGGTAACCATACAACTCGAAATACTTGAACGGGTCACCTTCCAAGAATACCACACCTCCGTGGTTCTCCGGCGCGAATACACGGGTTGGGAAACGGACCACGAATCAGGCGCATTTCCCGAATTCCGTCCTGACCTACACCATTGGGTCCACGCCAACCGCGATTATACGCCCGGGCGATGGATAACCGCCTTGTCCCCTGACTTTCCGTCTGTTACACTGAAACGACATGATGGAGTATACGCCAGCCGCATGACGGCCGTGAACACTGGATACCGCGACCAGGCTCGCGTAGTCCAGGCGTTGAGCGTGTCCGAACACACCCAAATGACCTTTGAACCGGGAATGTACTCCTTTTTCGAAGGTGTTATCATTATAACTTCTTAGGCCGGGACAGCCGCTGGTTCGTGACCGTCCCGCCCTTCCCCAACCTCTTGAACGGAATAGGTATAGTCATGACGATCGAACAGGCGCAACCCATCCCAGACATCACCACGGTTGAGGAGACGTCCAAGCAGGGACCGATGCACCGGTACGCCATCACCCGCAAGCGCATACTAAGCCGCCGCGGCGTGCTTTGGCTTGGGCAAACGTGCAACTTACGCTGCTATTTCTGCTATTTCCTAAACCGAATTTCGGACAACAAGCATCCCGAACACGACTTCATGACCTTGGATAAGGCGAAGGAGATCTGCCGTACACTGCGCGAGTACTACGGCAACACCGCGATCGACATCCAAGGCGGCGAACCCACGATTTATCCAGGCATTCTGGACCTGATCGCTTATTGCCGCGAAATCGGGCTCTATCCCACGTTGATCACCAACGGCATCTACCTGGCCAAACCGGGCTCCGTGGAGAAGTTCAAGGAAGCCGGCATCCGCGACTTTCTCGTAAGCCTGCACGGAATCGGGGAGGTGCACGACGAGGTGGTGGGACGCACGAAAGCGTTCGAGAAGATCATCGCCGCGATTGAGAACATGAAGCAAGCCGAGGTCCCGTTCCGTTTCAATTGCACCATGTCCAAGCCGGTGGCGCCGCAATTGCCGGAGATCGCGCGCAAGGCCATACACTATGGCGCGCCGGTGGTGAACTTCATCGCCTTTAATCCGTTCAACGACCAGGAAACGGGTATCCGCACGCACGAGAATGTGGCCCGCTATTCCGACATCATGCCGAAACTGACCGAGGCCATGGACTTACTGGAAGAAGCGGACATTGAGGTGAACGTCCGCTTCCTGCCGCTGTGCATGGCCGAGGAACGGCATCGCAAGAACTTCTACAACTTCCAGCAGCTCAGCTACGACACGCACGAGTGGGATTATCAGAGTTGGCTGTGGACCGAAAAGCAGCCCCAGCGCATGAAGGGAAGCGAGCTGAATCCCGTATTCCGGCTGGGGCGCGGCGCGAGGCGGATCTATTTGACCGATCCCCACAAGTTCAACGAGTGGTGTAAAGCGCATCCCATTCTCTCATGGTTCGGCCTCAACGCCCAACGCACACTCGCCCTGTGCAAACAGCAACTCGTAAGCAAGGAGACCCTGTACCGCGTGGAGGCAATTCTTCGGGCTCGCAACGATCTGAACTACAAACACCACGCCGCGTGCGAGCAGTGCTCCTTACGCCCAATTTGCGACGGATTCCACGGCGATTACGCGGATTTCCATGGCACGGAAGAGGCTTCCCCCATAACGGATATCCCTCTGGTGGACGATCCGCTCTATTACATCCAGCATCAGGATAAGATCGTCGAAGAAGAGGATAAGTCCTGGGCGCTTTAAGTGTGCGATCCTAGAAAGACGGAGGCCCCTTCCCCTCCCCTATGGGACCTTGCCTGAGGGGTGGACTGCTTTGCCTTGGGTCCAACGGGGCGATATAATCCATCCCGTCAAGCCCGCAAGCAGGGCGGGATTTAAGCCGGCCGGACATGGATGGGCCGTCCGCTGTTGTCATTCTGTCAGGGTTGGCCAGGAGCGATTGTTTTTATGCCCCCCGATACGATTACCACGATTGAATGCCACTACATTGAACCCGAACGGGCCGCCGCCTATCTTATCACCGAGGGCGAGCGGGCGGTCTTCGTGGACAACAACACGGCATACGCCGTGCCCTATTTGCTGGATGCGCTAAAGGAAACCGGGCGCACGCCCGCGCAAGTAACCTACATCATCGTGACGCATGTGCATCTCGACCATTCCGCGGGCACGGCGCGTCTACTCGAGGAATGCCCCAACGCCACGGTCCTTTGCCATCCCCGGGCCGCGCGGCACCTCATTGATCCATCGCGGCTCGTGGCCAGTTCAAAGAAGGTCTATGGCGAGGATCTGTTCAACAAGCTCTACGGTCAAATTGATCCCGTTCCGGAGGAACGCATCCGGACCGTCGAGGACAACGAAACGCTGGACGTGGGCGAACGCCGGCTGACCTTCCTTCATACAAGGGGCCACGCCAACCATCACATTTGCATTCATGACGCGAAATCCAACGCTGTTTTCACGGGGGATTCCTTTGGCATAGCGTGTCCCGCCCTCCAACACGGAACACACCCCTATATCGCATGGGCCGCGCCGCCCACGGACTTTGATCCGGACGCCGCCCGGGAAGCGGTGGAGCGGCTCGTGGAAACATGCGCCGACCGATTCTACCTCACACACTTCGGCGCGTTCACCGCGATAAGGGAAGGGGCGGCCCTATTGCGCCGCAACATCGATGATCTTGAGGCCATCTTAAACGAAGCCACTGAGACCACGCTTACAGGGAATGAACTGAGGGCATGGTGCGAGGATCGCTTGCGCAAGGTGACCGAAGAGGTTTTGCGCGAGGCCGGATTGCCGTTAAACGACGACGTCTTTCACTGGGTGGAGTCGGACATACAGCTCAACTCCCTAGGCTTGGCTTTCGTCGCGGAGAAGCGCCGTCAAACGGTATAAGGATAAGGCTATGAAACAGGACGCGGAAGCTCCCGGCCGGGCCACGTCCACGCTGTCCTCTTCCCTGAGGAACAGCCTTCGCCGCCATGTCCGGGGAGTGACCGCCGCCCTCGTCGTCCTTGCATGCGCGGCGGGCGTAGCGGCCTGTGCGCGTAGCAACTCCGATAGCCACTTCTACCGCGGCTACGATCCAGATTTCCCATTGAATGTCTCCATCGAATCCGTGGAAGAGAAGGAGGCGTACACACGGGAGCACTTCTACTTTGACAGCAACGCCGAGCACCGCATTCCGGCGCTCATGGCGCTACCTCGCGAAGACGGCCCTCATCCCCTGATCATCTTCGTCCACGGAGTAGGGCAAAGCAAGGAATTTCTCGATGAGATCGCTGAACCGTTCGTCGAGGCAGGGTTCGCCAAGGTCACGTTCGACCAATACGATCGCGGGGAACGGAGCCTGGAAGAGGCGGGTCCCATCCGAAGGACATGGGCCATGCGCCGCCGCACGGCGCTCACCGTCAACGAAATCCGCCGTCTCGTGGACTTTGCGGAGAGCCGGGAGGACCTCGCCCACGACCGCGTGTATCTCGTAGGCGCAAGCTTCGGCGCCATCACGGGCGCGACGGCGGCCGCCTTTGAGGATCGCATCCAGGCCGCAGTGCTCACCTACGGCGGCGGACACTTCCCCACGTTGTTCCTCAGTCCAGCGGTCAAGGACGAAATTGGTTTCCTGGTCTATCCCTTACGTTACGTCGCCTGGGCCTTCTTCTACCC
>JAWOFY010000024.1:0-8552 GCA_046497285.1 Candidatus Hydrogenedentota bacterium | reverse complement strand
AAGCGTGACCCGAGATTCGCCCTCTACCCTCAGCAGATCGCTCCCCAAGCATCTGCACACGTGGGGGCAGATGCTCAACACCAGAAGCGCCGCCGCAAGAAAAAGCGGCGGCGCTTCTGTTTAAGCCTTCGGCGGAGCGGAATCGCCCCTTCTACTAATTCATTTGCAGCGAAGCATCTTCCCGGCGCAACACTTCGTCGATCAAGCCGTAGTCTTTAGCCTCCTCGGCGCCCATGAAGAAATCGCGGTCACTGTCCCGCCGGATAACTTCCAACGGTTGGCCGGTATGCTTCACAAGAATCTCGTCAATCATCTCGCCAATGCGAATGATCTCCTTGGCTTGGATATCGATATCCGTGGCTTGGCCGTGTACGCCGCCCATCGGCTGATGTAACAGGAACCGGGCATACGGGAGGCAGAATCGTTTGCCCTCGGTACCCGCCGCCATAAGCACGGCGCCCATACTGGCGGCCTGCCCCAGACAGATGGTCGAAACATTAGGACGGATGTACTGGATAGTGTCGTAAATGGCCAATCCCGCGGTCACACTGCCCCCGGGCGTGTTGATATACAATTGAATGTCTTTGTCCGGGTCCTCGGCCTCCAAGAACAGCAACTGGCCGATGATATAGTTCGCCACTAGGTCATCCACGGGCATTCCGAGAAACACGATCCGATCGGCAAGCAACCGCGAATAAATGTCATACAGTCGCTCGCCCCGGCTCGTCTGTTCATAAATAGTAACGCCGCGGACGTCCATCGAGTTTTTCATATCCATCAGGATTCGCTTTCCGCTTTCTCAGCGTCTTCGAGTTCGCTCCTGTCTACTTCCCTCTCTGTTATTGTAGCATGCTCGAGGACATGGTCCAAAGCCTTGCGCCGCAGGATCTGGTCTTCGGTCTGGGAACGCATCTGGCCCGACATCAATACTTGGGCCACATCTCGCACAGAGGCTTCCATCCCATAGTTTTGCGTCATGCGCTCTGCTTCGTCCTCAAAGTCTTCCTCGGTCGCCTGCAGATTCTCGTTCCGAATGATAGCGGTGAAGACCGCCATTCGTTTGATTTCCCGCTCGGCTCGCTCCTGGGCCTGGTTGCGCCACTCCGCTTCCTCTTCCTCGGAGCCGGTCTCCTCTTGTTCATAGCCCGCCTCCGAACGAAGATCATTCACGTAGCCCTCTGTCAGACGCGTGACCCAGGACTGCGGCAGTTCGAAGCTCGCCATGTCAATCAGCTTGTCAATGGCCTGCTCCCGGAGTCTGGAGTCAAGCACGGAATTATACTGTTCCTGAATACTCTCGCGGACCTTCTCCCGCATATCGGCAAGGTTCTCGTAGCCGAGGTTCTGAGCGAATTCATCGTTCAGTTCCGGTTTCTGCCGGCGCTTGACTTCCTTTACCTTCAGAGTGAACTGCGCCTTCTGTCCCCGTAACGCTTCGTTGGGCATGTGCTCCGGCAACGTGACTTCACACTGTTTCTCGTCACCCGCCTTAGCGCCGGTTAGCACTTCCTCGAACTCGGGGAAGAAGCGCTTGGTTCCTAAGACATACGGATAATCGCGGCCCGCTCCCCCTTCGAAGAACTCCCCATCCACGGTTCCATCGAAGTCGATGACGACCTGGTCGCCCTCCTGGGCGGCATCCTCAATCGGCGCATACTCCTGGTTCCGCTCACCCAACCGCTCCAGCGCCCGATCGACTTCCTCGTCGCCAACCTTCATGACCTCGCGCTCGAGTTCAAGATTCTTGTAGTCATCGATTTTGGCTATGGGTCCGACCTCGAATTTCAGCGTGAACTTGAGAGGCTCCGTGTCCGGCGTATTCTCGTTCTCCTTTATCCCGTCGATCTCCGGAGTGTCCAGCGGTTCAAGCTCCTGTTCTTCCAGAAGCCTTTTGAAGGCCGCATCCAGCAATTGCGACACCACCTCGCCCTTTACGGCCTTGCCAAACCGTTTCTCAAGCACCCGCCGCGGCGCGCGTCCAGGGCGAAACCCCGGCACCTCGGCCTCGGACTTCAATTCACTGAAAAGTTCCTCCGACTTCTTTGTACGGTTAGCCGGGGGGATGGATACGTCGATTTCGTACAGGCAATCGCCCTGATACTTTACGTCGAACTCGGGATCTTCAACAAACTTGAATGTTTCCTCGTCCCCTTCTTCAGCCACTTCGGCCGTCGCCGGAGCGTCCCCCGTGTCGAGATCCTCCTCTTGGGCGATATCCTGATCGTCGTGCTTGTCGTCTGCCATGATGTATTTCTTCTTCCAGTTGCGGTTTGCGTAAGTTGGTGGGCGAGGCGGGACTTGAACCCGCACATCACAAGGACACTGGATCCTAAATCCAGCGCGTCTGCCAATTCCGCCACTCGCCCACAGTATCCGACCGGCATGTCACCGGATTCTTGAGAAATGAGCCTATGAGAACAGCCAAAAGAGGCCAGCGGCCAAACGAATGGGGTGGCTACGTCGTGTGAGGAGACGCCTCGCTCTCGTGAAGCCGTTGCCAAACCACCTTGGCTATTCGAGGCGCGCCTTGACGTTCGTATCGACGAGGCACACGCGTTTTGCAGGCCTGAGTTTGGCTACGCTTAGCCTAGTCTCTACCGCCTCGCGCAACGCTCTCCACCATCGCCTTAGGCAGCACATCCCAACCCCTCACACCGCTACAGGATACCTGTCCTCCTTAGAGTTGTCAAATCTGGAGAAGAAGCCCGGAAACGGGCGGCGCTAATGATGAAGCGCAACAACGCATCCAATATGTTTCTCCAAATGATCGCGACAAAATGAGCGAACTCCGGAGCGTGACACTTCACGCTCCGGAGTTTCGCAAGAAGCATGGTGGGCCTACTGCCCGCTCTCAGCTAGCTCACGAGCCCTATCGGCAAGTTCGCTGTCATCCGTCAAATCCGCCACTTGTTCCATGACAGGCACAAGCTGGTCGCTGGGAATCCCAACAGCTTCGGCAATACGCACCACGGCCTCCCGCGCTTCGGCGCCGGCCTCCGGGTGGTCGAGATATTCCGCCACGAGTCCAAACGCCTCTGCGCTTTCCGTGGAACCCAACACGCGAATCATGGCGCGCGTAGCGTCGGCTGGCGGGTCTTGCGCCAGCGCGGTCCCGAACGCATCCACGAGTTCGGGCGGGGCGCCCATGCCGATATGCAGGGTTTCTCCCTCTTCAGCCGTTTGGCTTCCCGGCTGCCCATTAAGGGTATAATCAACGCGCAATTGTTTCACTGTTCCGTCGGCGGGATCCCCGAAATTGGCGTTGCTGGCTTCAACCGACAATGCGCCTGCTTCCACCATCTCAGCCACTTCTTGCGTCACATCGGCCTCATCCCCATCGGGCAGATCCCCGTAGACGGCCTCGGTGATCTCCAGCTCGCCGCCCATGTTCTCGCCCAACCGCGTGCAAACCACCGATAACATGGATTCGATGGCGTCCACTTCTTCTTCGGACGGATCCTCCGCTAACAGATCGAGCAAGGCGGGCAGCTCATCCAAGCCGGCGGTTTGCCGCAAATGACTAATAGCCGCGTCGCGCATCTCATCGTTGGGATGATCGGCCGCGGTTTCGAGGAGCACATCCATGGTCTGGGGCATGTTTCGATCCGCCACGAGTTCGAGCCCGGTTAGTTGAGCCTGGGTGTCTTCGTGTTCGAGCAAGGCCAAGATGGCGTCATTCGCCGCTTCACCGGGATAGCCCACGAGGCATTGCCGGGCCGCCTGCTCCACTTCGCCATCGGCGGTCAACACAAGCTCTTCGAGCGTATCAACCACGGGGTCATGGGCAAAGCGTGTAAGAGTATGCAGCGCGGCCACGCGAACCTCGGTGGGATACTGCTGAGTGGTCATGTCGTGGAGGGTTGGCGCAGCCTCTTCGCCGCCCCGCTCGCCCAACGCTTGGATAGCGAGAAGCTGGCGGTCCGTGGACCAGTCGGTCAAATTGGCGGTAAGCATGTCTCCGATGGCTTCATTGGGCAACTCCATGCTAAGCCGAATGGCCGCGGCGAAAACCGCGTGCTCCTCGCTCTGGAGCGCCTCCTCCAGCCGGGCCAAGCCTTCTTCGCCGTTGCGCGTCAGCACAGCGCCGCGCAACGCCCCCAGGCGCGCCTGTTGCGGCTCCGGCTCCAACTCAAGCACACGCTCATACAACGCGATGGCTTCCTGGGTCCGCCCCGCCTCGTCCAATGCTTCCGCACATCGAAAGAGGCTTTCGGACAACGCCAGATGGTCCCGAGGCTCGGCTTCGGCCAACGCCGCCAGCAACGCATCCGCGGCGTTTTCGGTTCCGATGCTGCCCAACGCGCGCGCAGCGGCGTGCGCCACATCCGCATCGTCGTGTTGGAGCAGCTCGCTCAAAGGCGCAATCGCCGCCTCGGAGCGGCGCACGCCGACGCTAGCGATAATTCCCAGTAGCGGCGCGCCTTCCACTTCGGTTAACGCCTCCGTCAAAGCCTCTTCCGCCGCGGGATCCGGAATAGCCTCCAACGCATACCGCGCCATGTGAGAAAGCTTATCGTGTTCCAAAAGGTCCGCAAGGGCCGGCACGGCTTCTTCCGTGCCTACCTGCGCCAGCTCACGGCAGGCGTCACTCTTCTCCTTAAGCGTGGCGTCCGAATCGGTAATAACCGAAATCAACTCGGCTTCCTCGGCATCGGCCGCGCCGACGGAAATCAGCAGCATCCCCGCCGCAAGGGTGAGACAAAACACATCTCTCAACTTCATGAAAAACTCCTTTCATTAGATGGGACCGCGTTTACACCGTCCAGGGTTCCCGCATGGCCCGGGAGAGCAAGCGGTTGGCCTCGGGATCGTCAACAAACTCTTCTTTGTCCGGGTCAAACCTCACGTCCCGCTTGAGCCACATGCAAATGTTAGCCGCATGCACGGTGGTCATCGAGCGATGCATGACCTCCGGATTGGCCACGGCATCCCGGCGCGTCCGCACACAATCAAAGAAGTCGCGGACATGGTTCATGGGGCGCTGGGTGCGCGCCTGATACTCATCCACCACCCGGCGGTACTCATTCAGTAACGACGGAGAGGACACGTCCGGGCGGGTATAGCCGTCGGCCGCGGCCACCCACCCTTCTTCGCCGTCGAAGCGTTCGCCGCAGGAGCCGTGCCAGTACTGGTCTCCGCGGGAAAGAATCAGCCGCTGGCCGTCCGCAAAGGTGCAAACCATGCCATCGCCCGTTTGATTGTCCACATATTGATATTCCACGGGCGCTGTATCCAGCTTATTCAATCCCATTTGCGCCTGAGCAAAGGTGTGGGCGCCCCACTCGCCGATGCAACTGGTGTGGAAATCGTAAACGCCGCGCCATCCGCCGCCGACGTACGCCGAGTTATACGGACGCCACGGACAAGGCCCCAGCCACGCATCCCAATCCACCTCTTCACGAGGCGGCTCGGGTTCTGCTTCGCGCCAATCGTGCGTCATGTAAGCGTCGTCCCACGGCGCAATGTGCGCGTACGCGGTGTTAACCTCGCCAAGCCGGCCCGTACGCGCCATCTCCATGGCGAATACATGATGCGCCTCGCTAAGACGCTGTGTACCGGTCTGGTAGACCCGTTGGTAGCGGCGGGCCGTCTTCACCACTTGTTGGCCCTCGGCGACAGTCATACAAGAGGGTTTCTCGCTATACACATCCTTGCCGGCCCGCATGGCCATAATCGCAGCCAGCGCATGCCAGCGGTCCCCCGTGGCGATCAGGACCGCGTCGATGTCGGTCCGCTCTTCCAAAAACTCTTGGAGGTCCATGTACGTAGCGCAGTCACTGTTTTCATACCGTTCGTCGACCTCTGCCTTGACTGCTTCCCGCCGGGATTTCTGGACATCGCACACCGCTATCATCCGCACATCGTCTTCTTCCATCATCCACCGCATGTCATGCGTGCCACGGTTGTTGATGCCGATGCCGCCCAGCAGAATCTGATCGCTGGGTGGAACCGCGCCGGCCCGCCCCACCACTGAAGCGGGAACAATGGCCGGCCCCACCGCCGCGGCAACGCCCGCGGCCGTTGCCGACTTTAGAAAACCTCGCCGGCTCACCTTGTTTCGTTGCATTTCTCCATCTCCTTAACAGTTAGGCAAACTTTTGCCGCGCCAACGCTAGCGCGCTCTATCCTCGACGCCGAATGCCTCCACAAAACATTGGACGTTTTGCAGACAAACGGGATAGTTCCCATTGTGAACCCCCGAAAAGGACAAAAGCAACCTTATCACAAGCGCTCACTCTCAGATAGCGCGTGTATCCCCACCTCAGCGGGTCTCGGCGCGCCGGCCGAAGGCCGTGGACGGACAGCATCGCGCAATGCTACTATAGGACCATACTTTGGCGGCCGTTCCCGCCCCACATAGCAATCGCACTGCTGCAAGAAAGAGTAACCATGAAAGAATCCATCCCGCACTGCCCTACCGCCGCGGACTTGAAACCGGTGCTTGAAGAGGCCAAGGCCTTTCATAAGCAGAAACCATGGCGGCACATCCCGAGTGATGACCTTTTCGCCATCGAAGATCCCGTCACCGGCGAGCGCCTCTATTGCTCTATATTGGGTAATCTCCACGAGATGTACGCTTTGAATGTGTATCCTGGCGAGACGGGGTTGGCGTCGTTCGCCGCCTTTCTCTCCATGCAAGAAATCTCATTGCTCGCGGGACACCATTACCTGGCTCAACAGGACCTTATCCAACTCGAATACACGGACCGGGAAAGTCTTAGCTCGCAGGAATGGAAATCCATCAAAGAAACCGGCGTCTCCTTTCGCGGCCGAAAAGCCTGGCCTCAAATGATACGCTTTAGGCCCGGTTACGCTCCCAGCGCACTAAACGCCGAGGATCTTCGTATCCTTCGCTTTGCGTTAGAGCAAGTAGGAGATATCACCCGCCAAGTAGCCGACGGAACCTTGGACGTGACACCGGTTATAGACGAGGACGAGATCACCCTGTTCGTGCGAACACCGGAGAAAACCAAAGACGGCAAGCTTAAATGGCGCGATGAGTGGGACACCCTGCCCCTTCTGCTTCCCGGCAACGAATACCCTGATGAGGCTCTTCCCTATGACGAATTGCGCCTTGGCCGCATAAAGCGGGCGGGTTATTCCCGTCACAACGCCCCCTGGGAAGTACACACGGGGTATCTCATGCTGCCCATGGAACCCGAGCCGGGTACAGAGGAAGGCGAACTGCCTTATCTGCCGCATGTCCAGGCAATCATGGAAGGACAAAACGGTGCGGCGCTGCACATGTTCATTACTTCCCCCCAAGAAGCGCGCGAGACCCTGTTAGACGCATTTCTGAATGCGATGGAGGAGACAGAGGTCATGCCCGAGGCCGTACTTGTACTCACGGCCGAGGCTGAGGCGGCCGTAAAAGGTATCTGCCAGGCCTTGGAGATACCTGTGATTCCCAGCGAATCTCTCCCTCTTACCGAGAAGGTGTTCCAGGGATTCATAGAGGAGTATGTGACCTCTTAGGCGCTTCGCCTCCGCGCTAAAACTTGTGCTCTTCACCTCGCATGATGCGTTGGATGTTGGTGCGGTGGCGGATGATGACAACGGCCACCATGAGAAGAACCATACCGCGGATAATGAAATCGTGTTCGAGGTGGGTTAGCGGGTCGCGCTCCAGAATCAGAACGAGCGCTCCGATGACGGCGGCGGCGGTGATGCTTCCCGCGCTGACCATTCGGCTGAGATAAGCAACGAGCGTGAACACCGCCAGGCCCGCCGCGGTCGAAACGGGAATCAACGCGAGCAATACGCCTGCGCTCGTGGCCACGCCCTTGCCCCCGTGCAACCGGAGGAAAACGGACCACGTGTGCCCGGCGATGGCGGCGCCGCCGCAGGCCAAGGGCGCGTACGGCCAAGCACTAAAGGCCCCCAGCGCCAGCACGGCGATCATGCCCTTAAGGACATCCCCCGCCAAGGCTACCGCGCCGAACTTCTTTCCCAACACGCGCAAGGTGTTCGTGGCGCCGATGTTCTGGCTGCCGTGTTCGCGAATGTCGATGCCGCGCCACGCCTTCCCCATCCACAGCCCTGTGGGGATCGACCCTAGCACATAGGACAATACGATAGCCGCGGCGGTCACGGCAATGTCGGGGGCGTCCATCATGATTTGGGCTCTCCTTCCCGGAGTTCAATCCGAATGGGAACCCCCGCAAAATCGTAATGGGCCCGAAGCTGATTTTCGATGAACCGCAAATAACTGAAGTGAAACAGCCTTTTTTGATTCACAAAAAGAACAAACACCGGGGGCTTCACACTCGCTTGGGTGGCGTAGCGAATTTTAGCCTCTTGCCCGTCCTGCATCGCGGCCCCAGGCGCTTTTCGACGCAGGTCTTGGACCAGCCGATTCAATTCCCCCGTGCTCACCCGATGTTGCCAGGCTGCCGCCACACGGTCCACGTACTCAAAGGCGGCAAACAAGCGCTGCCGCGTAATGTTGGACACGGTGAGGAAAGGGACGTCCTTGAGGTAGGGCGCTTTGTAGTCCAGCTCCTCTTTCAGCTCCTTAAAGCGCGTTTCCTTATCTTCGACGAGGTCCCATT
>JAWOFY010000408.1:0-2869 GCA_046497285.1 Candidatus Hydrogenedentota bacterium | reverse complement strand
CCCGGGCGAACAAGAACCTCCAGGATCCTTCCGGTTAACTGTGCCTCGATACTGATTTCCGTTTCCGGACGCACGGTACCGACGGCTTCATGCTAGTGGCCGCGCTGGGACTCGCCACCACGATTCAAACCGACGCCACCTACCGGAATCTCCTTTATTGGACGGGCCATTTCTTCGTCTTCGTGTTAGCGGTTCACGCCCTGCGCAACAGGCTGGCGGTTGGGATCGTGCTGAGCGCTTTTCTGGCGGTGGCGTTCGTCCAGAGTATCTGGAGTTTGATCCATTTTCAGCACGTATTGCCCTATGTAAGGTGGCAGGTCGAACAGAACCCCCAACTGTTGCAACAGCATTTTGGCACAACCGAACTAACGGGCGAACTGGCTCACCGGCTCAACGTCAATCGCGCTTTCGGCTCCTTTCTGTTTCCGAACGCCCTTGGCGCATTCTTAATACTGGGTGTTCCCGCGGCCACGGGCGCCTTTGTGATGATGCGGCGGGTTTGGCGCGCATGGCGCGAGAACGCGGAAACCGGTTCTCAGCACGCAGCGTTAGCCCGGGAACTCGGGACCGAGAGTGAGCGGGCTCGCCGTGAACGGGACCGGCGGCTGCGCCACGCCCTAGCGGCGGCCGTAGGCGTCTGGGTCGTGGTCTTCAGCGCAATGTATATCTTGACGGCTTTCCTGCAGGGTATTGACTTCGACGGCTCCAGCTGGATGCAAAGCATGGCGCTTCGCGTAGTGACCGTGTGGGTGTTACCCCTCGCGCTAGCGCTGTTTCCCTTGGTTATCGTGCGCAAACACGGCTTCCGGCATTTTGTTGTCGCAGCCGTAACAAACCTCTTGCCGGTGGCCGTGGCGCTTCAACTTGTCACTTTATGGCTCACGTACTCCCGCGGCGCGATGCTTGGGCTGGCGGCCGCCGTAGCGGTCGTAGCGATTTTGTTGGCGGCGGCCCACTACACACGCTGGTTCGACCGGCTCCGCCCCACGGCGGGAACGGCCGCGCTTATTCTGTGCGTGGCGGCGCTTGGCCTTGCGGCAGCGGGACATGGCGCGCAATCGGCCCACGCGCAGGATATCCCCGGCGCCGGAGAACCTGCAGCCGCCGGCCCGGAGGGACTGGGACTCACCATGACCGAGCTGGCCAGCCCGACCACGGCGGCGTTGCGCATAACGTACTGGCGCACCGGCTGGGAAATGGCGAAGGACAACTTCTGGACCGGCGTGGGCTTGGGCAACTTTGGCGTGGCTTACCCCAATTACCAGTACCTCGGGGCCGGGGACGTGCAGATGGCCCATAATGACTACCTTCAGGTCCTATGCGAAACGGGCATCTTCGGGTTTTTGCTGTTCATGGGCTTCTGGGGATACTTCGCCGTGGCCGGTTTCAGGCGCGTATTGGCGGTTCAACACGGAGACCGCCGCTGGCTTCTCGGCGGGGTTTACGCAGGCGCCCTGGCCTTCCTCTTCCACGCCTTCGTGGACTTCAATTTCTACAATCCCGGCTTGGCCACCTTTGCGTTCGTTCTGGCGGGCAGCGTGCTCGCGCTGGGCGGCCGGGTGAAACCGCTCCGTATAAGCGCTCCAGCCGCTCACGGCGCGTTGGCTATTGTACTCCTTGCCGTAGCGGGCGGCGCGGCGGCGGCCACCATTAACGTGTGGCGCGCGGAATCGCGCGTGCCTGCCGAACAACAGATTGAGAGCGCCCTTGCAGCGGTGAATTACGTGACGGAGCAGTCCAGCCAGAGCGCTTTCGAACCAGAAACCGATTCGTGGATAGGTTTGCAAACCATCGCCGCGCTCATTCCCCAGCCAAGCCATCTCCAACACATTGGCGAGGTTCAGATCCCCATAGCCAGAGGGGGGCAACTTCAATATGTCTCCTTCAACGCCGTGGACACGCCAACTCGGGAACAAATGGAACAGGGACGCTTTCGCGTAACCAATCCCGCCGAGGCCCGCGAGATGACGCGCCAGGCCATTCGTGGGGACATCAACCGCCTGGAGAGGGCCGACGCCGTCTACAGCCATGATCCGGAATGGGCGCTGATGCTGCATTTCTTTTACCAAAATCTCCGAAACCTCGCCGACACGGAGGCGGAGCGGCGTTCCGCCACCCTGCAGGCGAAAGAATGGGCAGAGAGAGCGGTAGAACGAAGCCCCCGCCGGGCCATGTACCGCCGCTATTACGCGCAAGCCCTGTTTCAGCGGGGCGCTCTCGAATCAGGCCCCCGAGCCGTGGAGCACTTCGAGGAAGGACTGAAACAGTACCGGATAGCGACCGAGCTCTTCCCCATTTCCCCCGATATTTGGCGGTTCTACGCCAACGCCTTGGAGGACTTCGGCCGCAGATATGTGGAGGCGGGCGCAGAGGACCGCGGAAACGCCTTGATGGCCCAAGCCTCGCAAGCCCGCGAACGGGCCGATTACCTGGCGGAACACCGAGCCGGCGCCAATGAGGGCGGCGGCATGGAGGATATGCCCTCGTGAACATTCTCGTCATTCATGGTCCCAACTTGAATCTGTTGGGCAAGCGGGAGCCGGGCGTTTACGGCGCCGCAACGCTGGAAAGCATTAACGACGCCCTCGAACAGGACTCCCTCGAACTGGGCGTGAGCCTGCGGAGTTATCAGTCCAACAGCGAGGGGGATCTCGTCTCCGCCATCCAAGACGCGCGCGGTTGGGCTGAGGCCATCATCATCAACCCCGCCGCGTATACCCATACCAGTGTGGCGCTGCGCGACGCCATCGCCGGCGTCGGCATACCCACCATCGAAGTCCATTTATCCAACGTTCACGCCCGCGAACCCTTTCGCCAGCATTCCTACATCGCCCCCGTGGCGCAGGGAACCATAGCCGGATTCGGTCCG
>JAWOFY010000303.1:0-3330 GCA_046497285.1 Candidatus Hydrogenedentota bacterium | reverse complement strand
GCCAAACCGAGGGCGAGATTCGGCGCAAAGGCCCGCAGCACGGCCTCGCCCATGGGCAAGAGGCCGCTGCGATCGGCCAGCATCATCACCACGTAATACGCTAGAAAAACGCCCGCGCCGATGGCGAAGCTGTACGCCTTGCCCCCGCGCCGCCGCCGCACCGCCAAGGGGGCCGCAACAACACTGACCGCCAGCGACGCGAAAGGCAGGGCGATGCGCTCGCCGATCTCCCGCCGGCAACGGCGCAGCTCATCCCGGTCATCGGAAGCGCCCTCGTCGGCATACGCCCGGCGCAGTTCCCGTTCTTGCGCGAAAAGCTGCGCCAGGGAAAGCGCCCGCCGATCCTCCCGCTCTTCACGGGGCACAAGCTCCGGCGCCGTCAGGGTCCACTCGTTGAAGGTGCTTCGCGCCAAGCGGCCCTCTTCATCGGGCAGAATGATATGGCCGTTCTGAAGGCGAAGCGTCGTGCGCTCGCGTCCGGGAAGCACGCGGGCGGACTGGGCGTAGTAGAGCCAGGTCTCGCCGCCTTGGCCCGGCATGAGGATGGTGATGTCGTAGAGCGCCCGCTCCTCGGGCTCCCGATCGCCGATGTAGAACCGCCAGCCGCCCACGTCGTGCATGGTCCCCTCGGGCAGCTTGTCCAACGTAATGCGCAGGGGGATGTCGATGTACATGAGCTGGCTGGCCCGGGCCACGGCCGGCGGTTGCACCCGATCTTGCAACAAGAAACACACCCCCGCCAGCACCGCGCCCCCCGCCACAACGGGCAGCACGATGCGCTTAAGCGGAATGCCCGCGGCCCGCATGGCCGTTATCTCGTTGTGCTCGGCGAGATTGCCAAACGCCAGCAGAATGCCCGTCATGTAGGTGATGGGAATCACATAGATCACCACCGTCGGAAGGAAGAGAAGCGCCAGAAACAGCAGGTCCTGCGGCCGGACCTGAAGCAGGGCCGTTTGCACGATGGCCGCGCCGCCCGGATCCACATGATCGCGCAACTCATTGGCCACGGTAAAAAAACTGATTACCGCGAGCGCCAACACAAGCGGAACGGCGATTTGCGTTATAATATACCAATTGAGAAGCCGCATGGCCGAGAAGAGAACTCCGGATTGGAAAGCGGAATTATAACGCGCCTGAAGGGCCAAATACCAGGGTAATTCGGCCGGCGGCTTTTGATAATCGCCGCCCGGCTTGGCTATAGTAGTCTAGAAGCTGGGACACAAGAGAAGCCGGGGCGGACGCACAGCACGAAAACCCACGTAAGCGGAGGCTTGTTGACTGCACGGAGCGAAAAGCCGTCGCCGCCCATCGTGCACACGAGGGGGAATAGCATTCATGACCAACACCCATAATCCCTACCCACGGGGCGAGCGGCCCAGCCCAACCATGGAGCAATATGTCGAGGCGATTGCGCAACTGCTTACCCAAGCCAAGGTGTGCAGCGTTAGCGATATCGCCGCCGAGGCCAACGTAAGCCGGCCGGCGGCGTCACGCGCGGTGCGGGACCTCGCCGAACGCGCCTTGGTGGAGCACAGGGCGTATGGATATGTGGACCTGACGCCAGAAGGCCGCGCGTTGGCCGGCAAACTTGATGCGCGCCACGAGGCGCTGCAAACCTTTCTGGCCGAGGTGTTGGGCTTCGAGGATACCGTGGCGGACGAAGAGGCGTGCCGGCTCGAACACCTCATCAACGATGAAACCATTGAGCGGCTGGCGTTGCTCACCCAATTTCTCTCCAATCACCCCCAAACCGAGGAAAACTGGCGCCAGGCGCTCACCGACGCCCTGGAATGCGGCGCCCTCTCCCAATCAAACGACATCGATTAACAACACGCCTATTCCCTCAACGCCTGTTCCAGGCGCTGGCCGGGAGAGCTTTGGCAACCCGCCGAGCTTCTGGATCCCCGCTTTCGCGATTATATGCCGCCAATAGTAACTCCCAATGCACACGGGAAGACGCGCCTGCATTTTTCAGCAGACGCGTCTTCCTGTACCTATTCACAAGTCCCGGTTACGCCGGGGCGCTACTCATTCAACTGGCGCATGCGCGTTTGCGTGTGTAGAAGCCGGCGGCGGTCAATACAGCGGTCATCACTATAAGCATGAGCCACGCCGGGGCCGCCGGGGCGAAGGACTGCGGCTCCGACTCCACCTGGAGCACGACCGTCCAACCTGGCGCGCTTGTCTGGCCAGGGCCGGGCGCTTGGGCATGCACTTGACCGGTCTCAACTACGCCCAATTCGACATAGTCGATGTACACCTGGAATCCGGCCTCCTCAAGCGTTGTGGCGGCCTCTTCCCAATCTAGCCCGGCTAGATCGGGCACTTCCTCGCTGACCCATTCCGGCGCGCCCACGATCGTCCCGTCGTTGTTATTGGGAGACGAGTCAAACGCCGTGTCGCCTTCGTTTTCGTCCAACGGCCAATGCAGAAGCAAACCATCTTCATTGCCCGTAAGCCGTTCATTCATGTCGGCCATGATCGCGGCTTGCGGACGTGCGAAGTCCCACACCCGCACCTCGGCGACCATGCCGTCAAAGGTCTCGCTTTCGTCCCGGTTGGGCCACCAGCCTACCCGGAACGGCTCGGCGTCGGACGTGTCGATCTCTTGTTCCGCGCTCGCGATTAACTCGCCATTGGCGTAAGCAATCGTCTCGGAGCCCGTGTGGACCAAGGCTAAATGCACCCACTGCTCATGGGACGGATACTCAAAATCCACGTCGAACCCGCCCCAGAGTTGGGCGCGCCACAGGTCCTGAGTGCCCGTCACGCGCAGCGAGAAGTCTTCGCCGTCCGAGCCGGGAGCGCCCATGTTAAGAAGACCTCCGCTGTCGTCCCAATCCCGCGTGTAGGCCCACGCCTCCATCGTCTTGGGGGCATTGCCGGCGATGCCTAAGTCGCCGGCCGTCACATCGGATTCCACATACTGGCCCTCGCCATTCAAATCCAGCGCCGCCCCGCGCGTAAGTTCCTCGGGAATCGGCGTCACCCCAGGAGGCGTCCCCAGCAACTCGATCTCGTTGATCTGCATGCTGTTGGCCGCATCCGCATCACGGATCTCGGCGAAGATTATCTCGTAGTGCTCGAATACCACGTCGTTGTCGATTTCGATAGGCTCCGAAATCCATGTATCGCGTTCCCACGCATCACTTTGATTGAAGTCCGCAATCTCGCCTTCGGCGATTAGCGTGTAAGGCCCACCAATGCTCTGGTTAGACCCTGAAAGCTGGAACGCGACGGGATCCCTTTCCGGAGAGTCGTTAGCCGCCCTGAAATTCAACGCCTTGACTGCTAAATCGTTTTGGGACGGAGTAACCCGAACACCCG
>JAWOFY010000213.1:0-8174 GCA_046497285.1 Candidatus Hydrogenedentota bacterium | reverse complement strand
GAAGACGGCGTGGTCCACGGACTGCGAGCAGGAGGAGGTCACGAGGAATCCGCCCGGCTCCAGGGCCGCCATGGCGTTGGCGTTCAGCGTTTGATACGCGCTCCGGGCTTTCTGCACGTGGCCGCGCGATTTGGCGAGGGCTGGCGGGTCCAGAATGATGAGATCGTAGCGTTCACCCCGTTTAAGCGCGTCGCCGATAGCCGCCGTCTCGAACGCGCACCGGTCCGCCACGCCGTTGCGTTCGGCGTTGGCCTGGGCTCGCGCTATGGCGGCTTCCGAGGTGTCCACGCCAGTCACGCTCCGCGCGCCCGCAGCCGCCGCATGACAACTCCACACGCCCGCGTAGCAATGGCCATCGAGCACGCGCGCTCCCTCGGCGAGAGGGCGGGCGGCGAGCACATTGTCTTGTTGGTCAAGAAAGAGTCCGGTCTTCTGACCTCCGTTCAGCGGAACGCCGAAGGTGAGGCCGCCCACATCCACGGTCAGCTCCTCCGCCAGCGCGCCTAGCTCATGCGCCTTTCCCCGCACGGTGACGCGCGCGCCTTCCACGCCGGGATAGGCAAGGAACGTTTCCGCGAGCGCGTCGGCATAGGACGCATAGAAGGCGCAGGAGGACTCCGCAATGACGACCGGGCCATAGCGGTCGGCTACGAACCCCGGCAGACCGTCGCTCTCGCCATGGACCCAGCGGTAGGCGGCGTGGCCGGGCCGCGTCCGTTTGCGCAGGGCGTGCGCCTGATCGATGCGCCGGGCGAGAAACCCGTCGTCGATGTCGTGTTGGCGGCGGGCGAGAATGCGCACGGCGATGCCGCCTTCGGCTTGGTAAAAGCCCCGGGCCACGAACCGCCGCCGTTGCGTATACACGTCCACCACCTCGCCGTCCTTCGCTTGGGGCAGCCGCTCGAACTCGTTGCGATAGGCCCAGGCGTGGCCGCGCAACAGGCGGCGTTCTTCGTTGGGTTTTAGGTATGCGCGTTCCATAGGGTAAATGCCTTCGGGTTGGGGGCGAGGGGTCAGGCCATGTAGCGGGGACACGATTCACCCGCGCAAAGGGCGAGTCATTTGCGTGGGACGCGTGACTGAGCGCCCGGAAATCGCGTTCAGCCGCCGTTGTCCTCCGATTCGACGTCGTGTTGCACCACGGCGCCCGGCGCGGTGGCCGTGTGGGGCCACAGCTTGCGGCCGGGGTAAATGGAGGTGTGTATCCCCGTGTGAACGCCGTCGCCCATGATCGCGCCGAGCTTGCGCCTTCCCGTGTCGATGGGCTGGCCCTTGACGAGGCATTTAACGGAGCTGCCGTCATGGCGCAGATTGGCCGTGATCGTGCCGCACCCCAGGTTCACGCCCTCGCCGAGGATGCTGTCCCCCACGTAACTGAGGTGGGGCACGGCGGTGTTATCCATGATGATCGAGTTCTTGATCTCCACGCCTTGACCGATCTTGCAGCTATCCGCGATGCTCGTTCCCAGGCGAATCCAGCAGTTCGGGCCAATCACGCAATTCGCCCCGATGATCGAAGGCCCCTCGATGACAGCCCCCGGACGGACATTGGTTCCCCGGCCAATGGCGACGGCGCCCATGATGTGCGCGGCGGTGCTGACTTCGCCCTCGATGCTGGGCCGGAGCATATCGTTGAGGAGGAACTCGTTGGCTTCGAGCAAGTGCCACGGATACCCGATGGGGAGCCAGTATCCCTCCGCCTCGAGCACGCGGAACCCGCCGCGCTGGATGAGCGCCTCGATGGCCGAGGTGATCTCGATCTCGCCGCGCGGCGAGGGCGCCGTCTCGCCGAGAATGTCAAACACCTCCGGCGTGAACCGGTACACGCCCATATTGGCTAGATTCGAGCCGGATTGCTCCGGTTTTTCCGTCAGGCTCGTGGCGTTTCCGGCCTTGTCCGTTTCGTATACACCGTATTGGCGCACGTCGATCACTTCGCGGGCCAGCGCGCCCTGCTCCAACTCCGCAAGCCGCACAATGTCCTGCTCGTGATAGAGGTCGTCCCCGTTCATGGCGAGGAAGGGTCCGTCCACCACATCGGCGCATTGGAGCAGGGCGTGTCCCGTGCCCCGCTGCTCGCTCTGATAGACATAGGTCAGCGCCATGCCCCGATACTCCGCGCCGTACGCGCGCTCGATCTGTTCGCGGCGGTAGCCCACGACCACTATTACGTGATCCGTAATCGCTCTTAGAACGTCAAGCTGGTGCTCGAGGATGGGCTTGTTCGCGGCCTTGAGCAAAGGCTTTGGCCGCGTCGCGGTCAGCGGATACGTGCGGGTAGATTGGCCCGCCGCCATGATGATTGCCTGCATGCTGTATCTCCACGGTTGTGTGGGCGCAATGGTATCGCACCCGGTCATACGAGGGCAACCGGCCCCCGCCCCGTTTTGGACGTGGCGTGGATCCGGAGCCGGTAAGACAGGTATTATAGTACAGGAGGCGTTGCATCAACGCTGAGGTCATTCCCCGTACTTCGGCTTTGTCTTCCCCATGGTGGAGCGGAAACGTTCCCCCTCACGGAATTGCAAACCAAGAGTATCGCGCCTTTAACAAGCCGGAAAACCGTTTAGCAAGGAATTCATACCAGATGCGCCACACAATGACAAACACCTTCTCTCGTTTCGCGGCGGTTCTCGTTGGAGGCGCCCTCGCGGCGGTACTGACGGCGGGCTGCCTAGCGGAGCCCACGGATCCGTTCGAGCCGGCCGAGGATAACGACACCCTCGACACAGAGGGCCGTTTGGTCCTCGTTTCGGAGAGCGACGTCGTCTACCACGGAGAAGGCGATGCCCTCGCCATGGAGCTGGTGGACTACGCCGCCTTGGCCGGGCTGGACTGGGCCGAGCTGCCGGAGGGCAACGCCGAGGCTTTGCAGTGGTGGTTCGAGGGCGAAGACGATCCCGAGGCGCTGTTTTCCGTGGCGGAGGCGGAAGACGGTCCTGTTCTCACAATTGACGAGCCGAACCAAGAAGCTCGTCTCAAACAGCGCACGGCGGATTTTCCGGAGGCAGCGCGCGGCGCCACGCTGATTGCGCGGATGGAAGCGCGGGCCTACGAGGCGGATAGCTTGAGTTTGCTGTTGGAGTATCATGGAGCGGACGACACGCACGAATACATGGAGCCCGTGCCGGGCGATGGCGAGTGGCGCGCCGTGGAAGTCCGGCATGAGCTATCTGGTGAGGATGACCCCGGACACGCCGTGGCCGGGATCGTGCGGCATGCCGGCGCGGCGGGCGCGAATCCGCCCGAGGTCCGCGGCGTGAGCGTCTGGCTCGAGGAGCCGCAATGACGGGAGTGCTTGCTCCGTTCCTAACGTTGTAGAGATACCCCGAACTGGATTCGCGAAGCAATGATGCTCGGTATACGCCAGCGACGGAGGAATACACCGTCATTCCACTGATGTCATTGACAAATTGGGAAATCACCCACAGAACGAAAGGAGGCGATATATGAAACACGTGGTTGTCACTAAGTATGGAGGTCCGGAGGTCATCGAACTTCAGGACGTGGCTCCGCCGGAACCCGCCCAAGGCGAAGTCTTGGTGCGCGTGCAAGCGGCGGGCTTGAACTATGCCGACATCATGCAGCGCGAAGGCTACTACTTGGGAGGCCCCACTCCGCCGTTTGGCGCGGGCTTCGAGATAGCGGGAACCATTGAAAAAGTGGGAGAAGACGTTACCGAATGGCGCGAGGGAGACGGCGTCATGGGCTTTTGTTCCAATGGATTCAGCGAATGGGTTACGGTTCCCGCCACCAATCTGCTGCAAAAGCCAGATTCACTGGATTTCACCCAAGCCGCGGCCGTCCCGGTTCAGTACTTCACGGCGTATCACGCGCTGTGCACGCTCGCGAACATCCGCGCGGGCCAGGTGGTGCTCATTCACGCGGCGGCCGGCGGGCTCGGCACGATGCTTGTGCAGATCGCCAAGCTTCGAAACGCCATGGTGATCGGCACGGCGAGCAGCGACGAGAAATGCGCGCTCATCCGCGAACTTGGCTGCGATTATCCAATCAACTATACGAAAACGGATTTCGAGGCGGAGGTGGGCAGCATCACGGGGAACAAGGGATGCGACCTCATCGTCGAATCGGTGGGCGGAGAGGTCTTTGATAAGAGCCTCCGGTGCATGAAGACCCGGGGCTGGATGATTGTGCTTGGCGTCGCCAGTGGGCAGGTGCGCCAGGTAGACACAAGTCACATGCTGTTCCACAACCTGACCATATCGGGATTCCATCTCATGGCCTACACACAGGACAAGGACGCCATGGAAGCGGGGGCCGCGGACTTGCACGCCTGGCTAGCTTCGGGCGCCATGAACGTGATCGTGGGCCATACGTTCCCCCTCGACCAAACCGCGGAGGCTCAGAAGCAAATGGCGGCTCGCCAAACCTCGGGCAAGGTGGTCTTGACACCCGCTTAACAAAGGGAGGAAAACGCCGTGCCGATTGCGTAAAGCAAGCCCACAGAAAGACTTGCATCTCTTGGGCCCTGCTTCCTATAATGCAGTCGGGGTTGATGCTTGGGGAAACTGCTTAGGGGTCAAGATGGGTGCGCGTTCCGTCCGTGAACAAGAGACGAGGAGGGCTTTTCTGTGAGCTTAACCAAACGCGATCTCATCCTTCACCTCGCGGAAACGTTGGGTATGCAGCAAAATGATGTCGCCAAAATAGTAGATACCACGCTAGCCACCATCGCCGATTCGTTAGCTGAGGGAAAACAGTGGGAACTCCGGGACTTCGGGGTCTTTGAGGTGAAATCCCGCCTACCGCGGAAAGCAAGGAATCCGCGTACGGGCGAGGCGGCGGTTGTCCCCAAGCGCAAGGTGGTGGTGTTCCGGGCCGGAAAACGTATGAGGGAGCGAATCGCCAACGGAACGGCTCACATCGCCGAGACTCCGTCCAATGGGTCGACCCGCCAACAGGCTTCCCCTTCCTCTTCGGCTTCAGAATCCGAGACAGCCTCCCTGGCGAAGGAAACCACCCGCATCTAAATGGCGGCGAGGCGCCGGCGGGCCATCTGCTCGTCTTTGCGGCGCCCCTTGGGAACCTTGCCGCACGTCCTAAATTGGGTTGGCGCTGATTTTTTCAAACCATCCCAGAAAGCACGGGCCGTTACCATGAAAATACTCGCCACTGACACCAGTACGGACATCCTGACGGTGGCCGTGTGCGATGAGGAGGCCGTGCTTGCTGAAATCGCGGTCCACGCTCCCCGGACCCACTCCGAGCGTCTTCTTGTGACGGCGCACAATCTGCTCGCCCAGGCGGGGCTATCCCTCGCGGACCTGGATGCCTTGGCGGTGGGGGTGGGCCCGGGCTCCTTCACGGGTTTGCGAATAGGGATTTCGGCGTGGAAAGGCTTGGCGTTAGGGGCTGGGTTGCCATTGGTGGGCGTTCCTACGCTGGATGCCCTGGCCCGGCTGCATGACCAAGCGGAGCGGCCGGTATGTCCCGTGTTGGACGCCCGAATGGGCGAGGTCTTTTACGGTATACACGATCCCGGCGCGCAAGGGATGACCCGGCGCGTTGGTCCGGCGGTGGGGCCGGTGAGCGAACTCATCACGCGAATCAACGGCCCCGTACTCCTTGCGGGCGACGGCGCGGTCCGATACCGTGACGTATTGGCGACAGGGTTGCCCGAGGCGCGATTCGCCCCGCCGTTGCAAAACCATGCCCGAGCGGCCGCGGTTGCGTTTGAAGGATTGAGGCTGCTCGAAGCCGGCGACTCGGGAGACGCAGGGGCGGTTCGTCCCGTGTATCTCCGGAAATCCCAAGCCGAGTGTAAGCGGGAGCAAGCCGGGACGTGAGCGCGCCGGAGCCCGATAAGACGGCGCAGGTCCGGTTCGAGGAGATGACCGAGGATCATCTCGATACTGTCTTGGCGATTGAGGGAGAAGCGTATCCCGAGCCGTGGACACGCGGCATGTTCCAAGATGAGATACGAAACCGGCTCTCGTACCTCTATCTGGCCCGGCGCGATGACGAAGTGGTGGGCTATTGCGGCTTCTGGCTCGTGCTCGAAGAAGCTCACATCACCACCGTCGTCGTTGAAAAGAACCACAGGGGGACGGGCGTGGGACGCCGCTTCATGGAGTTTCTCCTTACCAAGGCCCGCGAAGTGGGCGCCCGGTACGCGACGCTTGAGGTCCGGGTCTCAAATACCCCGGCCCGGCGGCTCTACGAGGCGTTTGGGTTTTCCGAGGTCGCGGTGCGCCCTAAGTATTACCCCATCACCAAAGAAGACGCGGTCGTGATGTTAAAAGAACTGGTGTAACAACGTTCGCCTTGTCTTAGAGGTGTTCGCGAGTGAGCTCCTGGGTGAGGAATTCGTAGGCGCTGTCCACATCGTCGAAGAAACGGAACAGGTTCAGGTCTTCCTCCGAAATCATGCCCCATTTCGCCAACGCCTCGAAATCAAGGACTTCCCGCCAGAAATCGGTTCCGTAAATCACAATGGGCAAGTAGCTCGATTTTTTCCCCGTCTGAACTAGGGTCAGGAGTTCGAAGAGTTCGTCCAGCGTGCCAAATCCCCCCGGGAAAATCACAAGAGCCTTGGCCAAATAGACAAACCAGAACTTTCGTATAAAGAAATAGTGAAACTCGAACGCCAACTCGTCGGTTTGGTACGAGTTAGGGGTTTGCTCGTAGGGCAGACTAATGTTAAAGGCGATTGAGCGCCCGCCCGCGTTGCTGGCGCCCCGGTTGGCCGCTTCCATAATACCCGGTCCGCCGCCCGAGCAAATCATGAAGCGCTCGCTTCCAGGCTCAACCGAGTGGGACCAGCGCGTAATACGCTCCGCCAGTTCGGCGGCGTCGGCGTAATACCGCGCCACGGCACTGTCCCGCTTGGCCCGTTCATAGGCCTTCGCCAAGTGGGAGGGCGGCGTCGCCGTATCGTCCAACTGTTGCTCCAAGCGTTCCATGTTCTTCTGGGCTGTTTCGGGGGACGGCACACGCGCGGAGCCGAAGAAAACAATCGTATCGCGCACATTCGTGCGGCGGAACCGGGCTTCCGGCTCAAGGAATTCGCACAATATCCGGACAATCCGGGCGTCCGGACTGGTGAGAAACGAAAGGTTCTTGTAGGCCTTCTGAATGGTCTCGGTTTCCTGCCCTTCTTCTCCGCTGAGAGAGATATCTTCCATAATGTAGCGCCACTCCTCCTGCTCAAGTTCGTCATGCAGCAGCCAAATGAGAACTGCAGTATATCATGTACGCCCGCTCTCCTGCTCGGGCGCCGATGGGTTTAATCCGCGCGCATTGGGGAGAACACTCCCGAGAATGGGGGAACTCGGCTGACAGGCTTGCGGAACAATGTGCTGCATGGTAAGGTTACATCAAAAGATATGGAATCTTTCCGTATCTGGAACGACGATTAAGAGGTTCTATGGACTACTGGGCGCTTTATATAATCACATTGGCTATTATTGCTCTCCGAATCGGCTATATGTGGTGGCGGCCGCGGCGGATCCGGCGCATTTGGGAACGGGGCCTAGCCGCGCTTGAGCAAGGCGATTATGCGGCGGCCGAAGGCGATCTGCGGACCTGCACCAAGATCGAACCCACCTTCTCGCCTGCCCGGCGCATGTTGGCCCGGGCGCAGGTGAAGCAGCACAAGTTGGATGAAGCTGAAGAACAACTGCAGATGGCCTCGAAGTTTGAACCCAAGAACGCGGAGGCCCATGCCGAATTGGGGCTGTTCCTTGCCCGCTACACGAGGGGCCGGGAAGAAGAGGCCATCGACGCGCTGAGGAAGGCTGTCACCCTGGCGCCCGGTTTGCGCGAACATCTCCGCCGCGCCCAAGGCGTGGAGCGGCTGCTACACTACGAAGGGTTGCGGCGCGCTTTGGAGGTTCGGCCCTCTACGCATGAGGATGAGCTTGCTGATACACCTCCCTGAGCCGTTCGACGCTGACGTGCGTGTAGATTTGGGTGCTGGACAAACTCTCGTGCCCGAGTAACTCCTGCACCACCCGCAGGTCGGCCCCCGCGTCGAGCATGTGCGTGGCGAAGGTGTGGCGCAGGGTGTGCGGGCTGATATCGGTCCGCCCTGGAAGCGCCTCGCGCGCGTACCGCTCGATGACGCGTTGAACGCTTCGCGTCGTTAGCGGACCGCCCCGCCAGTTCACGAAGAGCCGGCGGTGTTGCGGCGCGCCCAGTTCCATCCGCCCGGC
>JAWOFY010000150.1:0-6052 GCA_046497285.1 Candidatus Hydrogenedentota bacterium | reverse complement strand
CGCCGAAGCCGCCAGTACCACCGCCGAAGCCGCCGCCACCGAAGCCACCGGTACCGCCGCCGAAGCCGCCGGTACCGCCGCCGAAGCCGCCGGTGCCGCCAAAGCCGCCGCCGCCTATGCCGCCGCCGCCGCCCATACCAAACTGACTTTGCACACCACCGGTATTCTGAACGACAACCTTAAACATGGTTTCGGCCCCGGCATTGCGCAATTCGTAGTACCGGGTTTCCAATTCTTCAAAGGACTCAAAGCGTAGCCGCTCGTGCGTGCTTACCCACACAAAACCCGGCTGCACGCCAAAGTCCAAATTCAAAGGCCGCAGCAACGCCCGTAGCGCTTGCCGGAGGGTTACATCCTCCAATCGAATGTACGGCACCATACCGTCTGTGGCCCATCCTTGGGCTTGCGCTTGGGCCGTTGGCGTCCCAAATTGTTGTTGCTGAGCGAACTGTTGTTGCCCGAATTGCTGCTGGCCAAATTGCTGCTGGCCGGGCGCCCCCATACCAGGGCCGCCCATGCCGGGACCCTGCGTGCCGGGCCCGCCCATGCCGGGGCCACCCATACCGGGGCCGCCCGTGCCGGGGCCAGGCTGAAACTGTTGCGCTTGCCCGCCCTCCCCTTCTACTTCCGGGGGGTCTTCCACTTCAGGCATTACGACCCGATGATCCAGCACGATATTTATGCCGGCAAACTCGGAAATGAATTCAAGAATGACCTCAATATGTTCATTCTCGAATTCCACCGAAACGGGCGAATCAAGAACTCGCTCCACCTCTTCATCAATAGGCGCTTCCTCTTCCTCGTACTCTTCCTCCACGACTGGCACCCGGAAACGGTGGTCCTTAATGCCACGGTAATCCGCCCCTTCGGGAAGCCGCTTCGACTCCTCCATGCCTTCCCGAATGCGCAGCACGTCTTCCCGGGTTTCTTCCCGGCTTCGATCAAGGCTTCGCTCGCCTGCTTCGAGCGTTGCCTCGTGAAGGAGATCCGTCGCTTCCCGATGATCGGGAGCAATCATGAGTATTTGATTGAAGTATTCAACCGCGCGGTCATAGCGCTGGTGTTCCATGTAGAGCTTCCCGATCTCCAGCAGTTCGTTGACCCGCTGGACCCGTTGCTCTTCAGGACTAACCGGCAACTCTTCGCCACCTCGGGGAAGGTCCCCGGGATCGACAATCTCGAAAGAAGCGTCCCCTCCCTGTTGGCCTCCGCCGGACGCCTGCCCTCCGCCCAGCCGGTTTCGCGCTGCCTCGCGGAAGGACTCGGCTTCTTCGTGATCCGGGTCAAGCGCCAAAACGCGATCAAAATGATTGATGGCGTTTTGGTACTCCCCATCCTGATAAAGCACCATCCCCTGCTCGAAGATCTGCTCCACGCCGTCCCGAGCGCCGGCGTCCGGCGCGCCTTCCATTTGGCGGGCATCGACGGGCGCCGGTTGAAAGTCTCCACCTGCATCTTGCGCCGCTGCAAACGGGGCGAGCCCCACTCCTAACAGCCCCACAAGAACACCCCTACAAACTTTCGCGGATACAAAGCGCCGCAACCACGTTTTCATTTCGTCCTCCCAGAATTGGTGGATTAAGCTGCGTGTTTGGATGGCGTCTACTCCCCATGCTGGGTTGGCGCAAGGTGAGACTCCGCCCCATTTCTTACGACTCGACATCAATCGTCCCATTATCCCCATTGACGTGGACCCAATCGTGTTTTTCAAAACTCTTTCCTCCCCACGAGCCGGGATGTGTGTCCCCGTTGTCGACGCTATCTACAAGCCCGCCTATTCCACTTTCCCCATCCAGCCGTCTCGTTTTCCATGTATGGCTCGTACGCTCCTGACGATCAACCGGCGCCCATCGCGCCGCCTAAACTCCCTAGATAGCATTACTGCGGATTCGCCCAAAACGGGTTCTCAGACACCAGCTCATCGGGATCGTAGTCGGGAGCTGGCGGCTCAGGCGGCTCCGCTGGCGGCTCGGGCACAGCCACCTGCCCCTCGGATTGAGGCGGGGGAGGCGGCTGGACCGGTTCCTGCGCTGGCGGATCGATTATGACATACACGCGGTAAAGCAAGACGATGGCCATGACGCCGAGCACCGCTCGCTCCTTACTGTCCCAGAGCCAGCGTCCAGTCTTCCACAGGATGTCCACCAGTCTATTCACGAACCCCCCCTTCTTAACTGATCATGCTTCATTTATCGTCAGCGTCTCATTCCGCCCTAAGCCCTTGGAGCGAGGCTCTGCCCCAAAATCCCTTAAGACGCCGAGACAGCGCCCTCTTGTCTCCCGCTACCTTAGAACGGCCACAGCGAATCCATCCAGCCGCCGTCATCCTCTTGCTGCTGATCTTGCTGTTGGGACTGATCTTGCTGCGGCGGACCAGGAGGGCCTCCAGAAGGGCCACCAGGGCCACCGCCCGGACCGCCCGAAAATGGGTCGCCGAACGGATCGCCGGACCCGCCTCGGCCCTGGCCCCCTTGAGCCGTACGGCTCGCCGCCGCTTGCCGTTCTTCCTCGTCCGCGATAAACCGGGCCTGCGTTAGCAGCATCTCTATCTGAAGCGGCGGATTCTGTTGCGCGATCAGTTGCGTATTCGTAATCCGCAATGCGTCCACGGTATAGTATTGATCTTCGCGCCCGAACGATTCCAACATCGGCACCAAATCGTTGATGCGCATGTAGAAAAACGCCCCCACCGTACGCATTTCCAACATCTCATACTCCATGCGCGGGGGCCATACTTGGAACTCGTTGATTTGAAGGGCGTTGGCGTCGATCAACCGGCGCATCGCCGCGGCGCCGAAGTTAAAACGGCGCAACCACCTCTCCGCCTGTTCCCGGTCGATCTCTTGCCCAGATACTTGTTCCTGCGTCGGAACCCCAAACGTTGTCTGCGGGATGGTGCAGTTGTTGTCCCATGCGTACTGGAAGAGGTCCTGCACCTCCTCCTCTATTTGTTCCTCGTAATAGAACCGGGCCGTCACATCCTCCGGCACCAAGGGTTCATCGGGAAGCGCTTCAATCTCAAAGAAGCTGGCCCGCTGGGTCAAGGCTTCCGACCATGGCTCCACGGCCTCTTCCCATCGCGCGATGACAAACTCGGGATCGACCACGCCACCGTCCTCCGCCGCAAACGTGTCCTGAAACGTGTTCAGTTTTTCTTCCAGTTCTTCGAGGTGTTGCTGGTTCTCGGCATATTGCTCCAACCGCTCCTTAAAATAGAACTGCCAACTGCCTCCCAAGGCAGCTAAAAAAAGCAGCAGCATTACTATCGGAGCAATTTTGTATCTATTCATGACTGGACCTTTTTAAACCCGTTACAGCCCCAGTCCCTCAGGACTGTCGCCAGCCCCGTCAGGACCACCGCCTCCCGGCGGACCGCCCGGAGCCGCCCCCGGACCTTGATCTCCGCCGCCCCCACCTGGCGGACCGTCAGGGCCGCCGGGGCCATCGGGACTTGGGCCGTCAGGACCACCGGGGCCACCCATGGAACCGGGACCGCCGGGGCCCCCGCCAGGTCCCTGTTCATCCATGCCGCCCGTAATATCATCGGGCGCCTCACCAGCAAACTGGAGATCCACCCGGAACATCCTGTACCGATTTCCCTGGTTGCCGCGCCCCATTTGATCGGTGCGGCCGCCGGACATACCACCGCCCATACCAGCGCCACCGCCCCCGCCGGGGCGATCCGTATCATCCATGATACGTAAATTGTACAGTTCGGCTTCGTAAACCACATCGGCGAACGCTTCACTGAAATGAACGCCGCCCTCTACAAAAACACCTGTGTCGCGCAGGGCTTGGACAAAGTCCAGAATCGTTTGCCAATCGCGGGCGACGCCGCGAACGATCATGCCGTTGGGGTCGGGCGGCGGTTGCACTTCCATGTCGTCGGCATCGCCCATTGGGCCGTCCATGCCGCCCATGCCGCCCATCTGACCGCCCATGCCGCCCATGCTTCCCAGGCCACCGCCGCCCATACCGCCCATGCCGCCGCCGCGGCCGCCACCTGGAGCAATACCGGGGAACCCTGTGCTCTGAATGTAGCCGTCCTGTTGTCCGCCCATACCGCCACCGGGTCCGCCCATACCGCCGCCCATGCCGCCCATACCTCCACCCTGCTGTTGGGCGTCGTCGCCAATGTACGTGCTCGAGACCTGGCTTAGCCATAATCCTTCGGGCCGATGCTCGTTGACAATCGCTACAAGGGGCACCCAGTACAGCCGGTATTGGTAAACTTGGTCCAGTTGTTCAACTTGCTCACGGTACGCGTCAACTTGGGCTTCAACCTCCGCAAACTCTTCTTCCACCTCCGAACGCGCCGTGGGGCTCGTACCTGGAGCCGCCAGATCGGGCGCATAACTCCGCAGCCGTGATTGCAGCTCCTCTATGTTGTCCCGCACCGCCTGGTCTTGCGCGGCATGCACGGGGATAATCGTCGCCACGATCAGCGCCAGCGTCGCCAGCGAAAGGCCCCAGTAAAGGACCTGCTCCTTGCTCCGCGTCATCTCTTGGACGCGCGGCGGAATCAGGTTGATTTCAAGGGGCGCCTCGGCCACGGCGCGCAGCCCCAACCCAAGCGCAGTGACAGCGCGCTCGGGTTGTTGGTTAACGTCTTGCGCGGCGGGACCCACGGCAAGGCCGGCCAACGGTTGAATAAGCCGCACTTCCACGCCCAGTTCACGCTGCAAGAACGGCGCGAGGTTCCGCAAACCCGCGCCGCCGCCACACAACACCACGCGGTTGACGCTCGCTCCGCCGGCTTGCGAGCGGAAATAGGTAAAGGAACGGCCAATCTCATTCACCATGCGCGTCAACACTTGGCCGACCGCCTCGCCGCCCTTGCCGTCTTTTTGGGGGTCGCCGGTCGGGGCGAACGCGCGCTCCCGCTTGAGCCGCTCGGCCTCGGCGAAGCTCTTGCCAAAGGTCTGCGCAATGCCTTGGGTGACGTCGTTGCCCCCCACGTTGAGGCTGCGGGTAAAACGGAACTGATTGCCCGCCTCGATTACGATGTCGGTGGTCTTGGCGCCGATGTCCACCAAGGCCACGCACTCGCCCTGCTCGCCGAACTGGCCGGTTTGCTTGGCCCAGTTGTAGGCGGCCAAGGGGCAAATGTCGACCGTATCGACGGTGCGTTTCACGCTCTTGATCAAATCGATGTATTGCTCGACCACGTCTTCTTTACTGGCGGTCATGAGCACCTCGTACCCGCCGGCTTCCGTTCGGGCGAGGACCTGATAGTCGAGGGCGATCTGATCGAGGGAGAAGGGAATCTGTTGCTGGATTTCGTACCGAACAATCTGCGTGACTTTATGCTCGGGCACGGGCGGCAACGCGCGAGTGCGGGTAAAGACGGATTGGCCCGGAATGCCGAAGATGGTTTTGCGCGTGCGTACCCGGGCTTCCTTCAACAGCTCTTGAAGGGCCTGCTTGCGCGCTTGCTCCTTGGACTCCTTGTCCAAGTTGGGATCCAAGGGGATCTCCCGCTGGAGATAGCGGGTTAGTTGTAAGCCTTCCCTCGTGGGCGTCAATTCGCACAACCTGACGGCGCTGGATCCGATATCCAGCACAAGACGCTTTGAACGGCTCCGTGTCGATTTAGCCATACGTTTATCCTCGTGGTGGCTTACGCCACACTGACGCCGCCGGGGCCAGCACTCCGCACCTGGGCGCGCGTATACTCTAGGCTTGGAACGCCATTGTAATAAAGCGTGTTGAAGACTGTCAAGACTGTTTTCACCACTCGCGAGCCTTCTGTTCTGAAATCCGCGCCGGGACGCCACAATGTCCATCACGCCTCAACAGGCATCGCATTGTGGCATAGAACGTCCGCGTGAAGCGAATTTCATTCGCCTGTCCCGTATCCCCGTTTCGGAAGGAGAATACGTACCGCCGGCATCTTGCCGGCATGGCCGCCTGGAAGGCGGCGGTACGAACATCCCTAGCAAAGGGGTTCAAGGGGATGTTCCTCACCTCTCATTCCCCCTTCGAAGGGGGATCAAGGGGGATGTTCCTCACCGCTAACTCCCCCTTCGAAGGGGGAGTTAGCGGTGAGGAA
>JAWOFY010000095.1:0-7767 GCA_046497285.1 Candidatus Hydrogenedentota bacterium | reverse complement strand
TACGGCGAGTAGTCTATATAGAGCCGTATCCAAAAAGTAAGGCTCTTAAATTCCATGATGACGCTGCGTTTGCTGGCTTTCTTGAGGATGTTACTGGTTCCGAGGGTTGTATAAGAGTGGCCTTCGAACCCTTTGTGGGGATTGGTCCAAGGCGGTTCTTCGATCTTTTCTCCATGACCCATGGTTCGGGGGCTCGGTTAGAGCGTAAGTATAAATCCACCGGCAACGTTAAGGAGTTTAGCCGTGAGAGTGGAACGCCGCGCATACCGATGTTGCCATGGAATTACCTGCAACGGGAAGGCTTCGCGAGTAGCTTAGTGAAGAAGCACTTAAAAGAGGAGGGAGAACGTAATGAACAGCTCAGAGAAGAACAAGGTGAAGCAACTCAAAGCGACGCCGGAGCAGCGAGAGAGAGCTATGAAGAGAGCGGATGAGAACCTCCGTATCGAACGGGAAAAACTGCGCTTGGCTGGATGGCGAGAGCGCGGGATACCCAAAAGACAGGATGGCCAGACAAACGACTCAAGGTAGCCGCTTTCTGAGAAGACCGCAGAACCAGTAGTTATGCCGTCCGCAACTCGGGATCGAGGCACAGACTGGCAAGGCAGGCTTGCTCCACCACGTTATGCGCGCCCATGTCGCTAAGGCGCGCCTTGATTTCATCAACATGGCGCTTTGACAGGAGGCGGGGATGCACCGTGACGCGGATTTCGTGGGGGAGACCGCTTTCGATTACGAGCTTCGCGCTTTCCCAAGCGGGCGCGCCGCTGCCTTCGACGGTGGTGACATGGGGATACTCGCCGGGCAACGCCTTGATATCCAATCCCACCCAATCCACGCTGGCGAGCAAGGCCTCCACTTCGGCCGGATAGACGCCTGCGGTGTGCAGTCCGACCTTGTACCCCAGCGCCTTGCTCTCCGCGACGGCGCCGTGAATGGCGGGCTGATGCGTGGGCTCACCGCCGGAAAACACGACGGCGTCGAGAAGCCCTTGGCGGCGTTCCAGAAACGCCACCACCTCCGGCCACGGAATCTCATTCCGTCCCCGCGCTCCCAGCAGCTCCGGGTTGTGGCAATAGCGGCACCGCCAGGGACATCCCTGACAGAACACGACCGCCGCCAGTTCGCCGGGATAGTCGATGGTGGTGAAGGGAAGCAGGCCCCCCACCCTTAGCTGATGCGCCGCTGGCATTTCACTCAGCCCTCTATGGACTTCGGCTCTTCAAAAAAGGCGCGCTCGCTGTGTTCCGCCTGTTTGCTCTGATTCCAAGTAGAGACCGGGCGATGGTAGCCCATCACGCGGCTCCAAACCTCGCAACGGACGCGTTCCTCGGGTTTTAGTTCAGGCGTATGTTCTTGCATTAGCCGTTCTCCTTCATTTTTTGCGCGAGAATCTCCTGATCACACAGGGGACAGAACGCATGTTCGCCACTGAGGTAGCCGTGTTTGGGACATATGGAAAACGTGGGCGTCACGGTGATGTACGGTAGACGGAACCGTGTTAGCACGCGCCGCACGAAGCGCCGGCAGGCTTCCGTGCTGGAGATGCGCTCGCCCATATAGAGGTGCAGCACCGTACCGCCGGTGTATTTCATCTGCAACGCTTCCTGATGTTCCAGCGCCTCGAAGGGATCCGTGGTGAATCCCGCGGGAAGCTGGGACGAATTCGTGTAGTACGGGGTATCGGAATCGCCCGCCTGCAAGATATCGCTATACCGCTTCCGATCTTCCTTGGCGAAACGGTAGGTGGTTCCTTCCGCCGGCGTCGCTTCCAGGTTATACATATGCCCGGTGGCCTCTTGAAACTCCGTCATGCGCCCGCGGATATGATCCAACAGGCGTAGCGCGAAGTCGCGGCCCCAATGCGTGGTGATGTCCTCCCCGTCGTCCGTGAAGTTGCGGATCATTTCGTTGATGCCGTTTACGCCCAAAGTGGAGAAATGGTTGCGCAACGTTCCCAGATACCGCTTGGAGAAGGGGAATAGCCCGGCGTCCATGTGGCGCTGGATGACCTTGCGCTTGAGTTCCAAACTGTCCCGCCCGACGGCGAGCAAGTAGTCCAGCCGCCGGTACAACGCGGCTTCATCGCCCTTGTGAAGATAGCCGAGGCGGGCGCAGTTGATGGTGACCACCCCCACGGAGCCGGTCTGTTCGGCGGATCCAAACAGGCCGTTGCCCCGCTTGAGCAGTTCACGGAGATCAAGCTGCAACCGGCAGCACATGGAGCGCACCATGTTGGGCGTAAGCTCCGAGTTGACGAAGTTCTGAAAATACGGCAGGCCATACTTCGCCGTCATTGCGAAGAGCCGTTCCGCGTTTTCGCTTTCCCATGGGAAGTCCGGTGTGATGTTGTAGGTCGGAATGGGGAACGTGAAAACGCGGCCCTTGGCGTCTCCCTCGGTCATCACTTCGATGTAGGCGCGGTTGATCAGGTCCATCTCCTCTTGGAGTTCGCCGTAGGTGAAGGCCATCTCCTCCCCGGCGATCACGGGCCTCTGTTCCCGCAGATCCTCTGGGCACACCCAATCAAACGTAAGGTTGGTGAACGGCGTCTGGGTGCCCCATCTTGAGGGGACATTCAGGTTGTAAATGAGTTCCTGAATGTATTGCCGGACTTCCGCATAGCCCAGGTTATCATTGCGGACATAGGGAGCTATATAGGTGTCGAAGGAGCTGAACGCCTGGGCGCCCGCCCACTCGTTTTGCAGCGTGCCCAGGAAATTCACGATCTGGCCCACCGCGCTGGACATGTGCCGGGGCGGCCCCGCTTCCACTTGGCCCGGCGCGCCATTCAGGCCCTCCGCGAGCAGGGTCCGCAGCGACCAGCCCGCGCAGTAGCCCGACAACATGTCGAGGTCGTGGATATGAATGGCGCCCTCGCGGTGAGCCTCGCCAATCTCCGGGGGATAGACATGATCAAGCCAGTAATTGGCGATGATCTTGCCGGCGCTGTTCAGGATCAGTCCGCCCAGCGAATACCCTTGGTTGGCGTTGGCCGACACGCGCCAGTCCGCCCGGTCCAGGTATTCATTCACAGCCAGGGACACATCAACCAGGGTTTGCCTGTCTTGCCGCAGCCGCTTGTGCTGCTCGCGGTAAACAATGAAAGCGCGCGCCGTGTGGAAGTAGTTGGCGCTGATCAGCACCTGTTCGATGATGTTCTGTATGCGCTCAATGCTGGGGACTGAGTCGGAGGCATGCGTCAAGACCTTGAGCACCTGAAGCGTCAACAGCTGCGTCTCGGATTCGCCAAACTCCCCTGTGGACGCGCCCGCCTTCTGGATGGCGGCCGCGATACGCGAGGAGTCAAAAACCGCCTCGGAGCCATCCCGCTTGCGTACCGTTTCAGGCAACAGGCCAGCGGCGAACGCGTTATCGGAAAGCCCTTCAGGCGTATCCTCCCCATGATCAAGCGCCGAGACGCCGGAATTAAATGCAGTCTGCATGCGACCTCCCCCCTGTCTTGTGGCTGGTCATACCGGAATACTCCAAGGCGCAGGCAAAGGATGAGCGCACTTCCCCTCCGACCTCCCTGCCCTGGCGCAGCCCAACGATTTGTTCTCAACAGCGCCCTATAGGGTGACACGGCTTAGCGGGCGCACTATTCTCTAAGCCGCTACGCGCTCACCCCACATTTTCAAAGGGTTCTCTCTTGCCTGGAACCCAATATATTGTGTGCCTCTCTATAAGGGGCCACATTATACAGAGTTTCAGGCCCAGAAGCAAGCGCCGTTTCATCAAAGGCAGGGTTCCAATGTGTAGTGTGCAAAAACCGTGTTCATCCCGGCGCTGTTTACACGGAAAACTCTTTTGCTGATAAGAGTGAACCAAAAATAAACCCGGTAACAGCTTCGCGTTAGGGCGAGCTGAACCGGGTTAGCCGGACATGTCTCAGCCTGCTATTTGGGGGGTTGGAGACGGACGAAGGTGGGCGCGTCGCGGTCGGCCGTTAACGCGCCGTCCTCATGGGTCAGCTCCACCACTTGGATGGAACTCCGGCGGAAGGCGTAGAAGTCATCCACGGCCCCCGCGCCGCCTTGCGCTACGTCGGGTCCTAGCCGGCCGGGATGGGTGAAATAGAAGAGATAGGCGCGGTCCCCGCTCACGGCCACGTCCGCATGTTGGCCGATCACTTGATCGTCGAGTCCTTTTCCGGGTTCCGCCAACAGATCGTTCTCTTGCCGTGTCCACTCCTCGGCGTTGCTGGATCGGTAGACCGCGAGACCGTTCCACACATCGACCAGCATCCAGTAGGCGTCTTTCCACCGAAATACCTTGGGTCCCTCCCCCGGCTGTTCGCTTATGCTCTCCACTTTACCGCGATCTTCCCATGTGTAGAGGTCGGGGCTCTCGGCGTAATAGATGGATTTGCCATCCCGCTCGTTGTTGTACCAGAGCCGCCATGTCCCATCGTCCAACTGGAGGACGCACGCGTCGATGACGCGGTCCGAGGCGAGGTCCAGCGTCGATTCATAGTCCCACGTCAATAAATCCTCGCTGGTAAGATGGACGATGTCCCTGGGATGGCCCCAGTCCGTAAAGATCCCAGGCACTACGGTGAGATACATGTGATACGTCCCGCCGTGTTCCAGCACTTCCGGCGCCCAATGGGTCTCCTCCTCTTCTCCAAATTCGGGCGGAAGGTTGATGGCAGCCTCCCCCCGGTACGTCCAATTCGCCCCATCCGATGATTCCGCGATGCCCAGGCGGGTTCCGTGAACCCACGAGACGCTGTCGATCTCGTCCGACGCAAGGTTGGCGCGGCGGTTGGTGTAGAACATGAACCAATGTTCCTCCTCGTGATGCCATATCACGAGCGGATCGGCCGCCCCATCATGGACGGGATCGCGATAGAGCGGCTTCGGGGCCTCAATGTCCTCGCTATGCGCGCCAAGCGAGACGAGCAATGCCGATACCGCGGCAAATGTCATCCAGCACAGCGACTTGCAGAAGTCCCCTTTTAGCGGAGCCATCTTACTAAAAAATCGCTGAATAGTGCTCGAAATAGTCAGTATTGCGGTCGATTTCGACAAGAAGGCGGGCCTCTTATTCACTTCTGCAAGTCGCTCTGTTTTCATTGCATAATCCTCGCGTGGGTGGTGATGCTTTTTGTGGAACCATGCAACACACCAAACTTCCTTGAAAAGACTGGCGATGAGCCCCGCTATCTTGAAAGTCGTATTGAGGCGAACAACCATCCCCTCCTCGCGCTTACAGAAGCTCGAGGAGGGGATGATGGTATGTTTCTTTACGGGCAAGGCGCCGATGCCGTTTTTCTACGACTTGGCTCTCTCGTACAGCTCGGTGACTTTGTCCCAGTTGACCACGTTCCACCAGCCGTCGACGTAATCGGGCCGGCGGTTTTGGTATTTGAGATAGTAGGCGTGCTCCCAGACGTCGCAGCCCAGAATGGGCGTCAGCCCCTGCATCAGCGGGCTGTCTTGGTTGGGGGTGCTCCCGACTTGCAAGCTTCCGTCCCCCGCCACGCACAGCCAAGCCCAGCCGCTGCCGAAGCGGTTGAGGGCGGCCGTCTTGAATTGCTGTTGGAAGGTAGCGAAGCTGTTGAATTGAGCCTTTATGGCCTCGGCCAGCGCCCCCGCGGGTTCGCCGCCGGCGTTGGGCCCCATAATCTCCCAGAAAAGGCTGTGGTTGGCGTGGCCGCCGGCGTTGTTGATGAGGGCTTGCCGCACATCTTCGGGCACGCTGTCAATGTCTCTCAGCAATTCTTCCGGCGTTTTCGATTCGAACTCCGGGCATTTCTCCAGTGCGGCATTTGCCTTGGTCACGTACGTGTTGTGGTGCTTGGTGTGATGGATTTCCATGGTGCGCGCATCAATGTGCGGCTCTAATGCCGCATAATCGTACGGAAGCATCGGTAGTTCATATGCCATGGTTGTTCCTCCTTTTCTGCTGGTTCTCGGCCCCCGCTTCATCTCCCGAGCGCGGACTCCGCCCACGCCATTTACCCCGGCAAAGGTGTTGGATCTGTAGTTGTTTCACTACTCAAGTAGCAAACAACGCTATGACCCCCCTTTATTCCGGGTGAAACACAAGTTCAAGTACGAGTATCTGTAGCTTATCCGTTTTTGAGAGGACTAGTCAAAAAGCCTACCCACAACGCGGCTTAAACTGCTGGGTATTCTGGATGGCGATCCGCGCATTCCGGACCATCCCCGCATGTTTGGCTCGCATCAGCGGACTGCCCGAAAAACGATCCCGAAAGGTGTCTTCACCCAATTCAGCCAACTCCTCCAGATCGGGCGCCGCCTGACCAGTACGCGGTTCAAAATCCGGTTCGTCACTAACGGGCGTCTTGCGGTTCCACGGGCACACTTCTTGGCAGATGTCGCATCCGAACACCCAGGCGCCCATGCGGCTTCCCACCGATTCGGGAATGTCTCCCCGGTTCTCGATGGTGTGATAGGAGATGCAGCGGCCGGCATCCACGACGCCTTCTTCCACAATGGCGCCGGTGGGACAGGCGTCGATACAAAGCCGGCAGGAACCGCAATAGCCGCGCGTGGGGTGGTCCGGCTCGAGGCGCGCCGTGGTGATAATCACGCCGAGGCAAAACCAAGAGCCCATGTCGCGGCGGAGAATCAAGCTGTTCTTACCTACCCAGCCGACGCCCGCCCGCTCGGCCCATGTGCGTTCCAAGACGGGCCCGCTGTCGATGCTGGTGTAGGATTGCGCGCCGGGTTCCAGGGTCTCGATATACGCCGCCAAGCGTTTCAAGGGTTTCGCCATCACCCGGTGATAATCCCGGCCCCAGGCATAGCGGGCTACGGCGCCCTTGGTCTCGCCGGGAGTCAAGGGCGCGCTGCGATCCTGCGCTTGGGCTTCGAGGGGCGCGGGCTTGTAGTAGTTGCGCGCCACCACCACCACCGACGCGGCCCCCGGAAGTTTCTCCCGCACATCCTGGCGAATGGCGCTTGTCCGGGCGAGCCAGTCCATGCCGGCGTGGTAGCCCCGGTCAAGCCACGCGCGCAGCTTGCCCTCGGGATCGGCGGGGCCCGCCGCCGCCACGCCGCAGGCGTCAAAGCCTTGACTCCGGGCGTGTTCCTTGACGGCCGCTGCGCGAGTGATGCCGTTGTCACTGGAGAGGGAGTCGGTGGCCATACCATTCCGTCCGGTTCGCTGTTTTGAATAGGAAAGAGGGTGGACCAATGCCAAACCCTTTGGCTAGGCGTTCTTCAATGCGTTGCACGATCTGTTGGAGTTTCCCCAAAGCTAACGTGTCCACATTTCTTGAACGCCACTATAGCAATCCAACGGGGCCAGGGGCGAGTCAAGCCCGCTTCCTTTGACAAGTAGCGTCTCGTTTATTGAGAATATCAACTTGACGTATGTATTCCCCGCTGTCAGGATTACCTGGGGACTGGGGGAGTCACTCGGAAGCCGCTTGCAATAACTGGGAGGCAATAGAAGAGATCCGCTGCGGGGAGTTGGTGGCCGGAAGACGTCCATCGAATCGGGCGGACTCCAAAATACTGCGACAGCGGCGACCGTTTGCCGAACCAGGGTTTCGCCAGATTGATCCACGGTTGACGCTCCTCGGGCCTGTCAAGACCAACACGGCGCAGACGGCTGCGGTGGCGCACGCACGGCTCGAAGCCGAGGATCTCGCCGCGGCGATGCTGCCACTCGAGAGTGGGGCCCTGAGCGTGTATCGAAGGGAGCACGGCCATCTGACCGGGCTAGTCTGCGCGATCGGGGGCTGTTGTAGCGTTTCGGTCATGAGTTGCGCGGTAAAGGACATATACAAGA
>JAWOFY010000032.1:0-3088 GCA_046497285.1 Candidatus Hydrogenedentota bacterium | reverse complement strand
GTCCGGGGGCGCCCCTTTGATCGCTCCGAGGATGCACGCAGCCAGCACTACAGCCAACAGTGCCGCATATGAAGGCAACCAACCAGATTTCATCGAGCCCTTCTCCTCACGTTATCGTAGTCGTTAACGGCGTCTAATTGATCTCTCGGGGGTCGGCCCGCCGATGATACTGGCAGCGCCTCGGTCCTGTCTTTTCTTACAGCGGCGTCGACGGCGGGCATCCGCCTTTATCCCCTTCAAAGGGACAATTGTACTTGAAAGCTGGCAAGATGCCGGCGTTCCAGGGCATCCACAACTTTCGCACTGATTAGACACTAATGCTGTTCACGTACGAACTCCCGAATGTTCTCCCGTTCAACGGCCTCCATGGCGCGCCGTTTTTCAAGGAAACGGTTATACTTGTCCATTTCCTCATCGGACCACGCATTCGCCTCGGTGTAATCTCCCGCGTAAGGCACGGCCAAATCGATCCAGGCCGCCAGCTTATCCATTTCTTCTTGGGATAGCTCGACATCCTGATGGCCTTCTTGCAGCATCGCTATCAGGGGCGATTGAGCCGATCCCGTATGATAGGGAGGCAGCATTTCTGGCCCTGACTGAGGGTTGATCCACTTCACAATCGGGCCATTGGAGTCGGCGGTGTAGGCGCCGTGCTGCTCGGCGTTGAGCAAGTTGATGTAGGACTCGCTCCACTCCCGCTTGGCGACCTCGTCCCGAACCGGCGTACCCAGCAACGGGAAAGGCGGTTGCGGTTCATCGTCGCGCATGGAGCCATCGTGACAGCTTATGCAGTGGTTATCCAGTATCGGTTGAATCTCTTCCCGGTAACTGAAACCGCGTGGAGGGCCGTAAAAAGGCTCCAGCGCTTGCACCCCGGCTTCCATCGCCCGCGTGGTGGACGTGGGGGCGTGTACCGGCGGAGCGTCATGCTTGTTCTCGCTGTGGCAGCCGATGCAGGAAAGCCGCTCGCCGGGCTGAAGGGTGGACCAACTGCGCATGGATTGCGCCACGCGGCCTTCGCCGTCTATGGCTTGGAAATACAACGGCGTGCGCGCGGGCGCCTCAAAAAGCGCCGACCCGTCTTCGTGGACCTCCGCCTCGCCGATGATTCGTTTCACGTCCCAGCCGCCATTGATGGAAATGGGCGTACTCACGAGTGCGCTGCCGGCCGGTCCGGCATTTCGATTTTCGCCGACGCCGGCGGCGCGAAACTCCAATCCCACCACGCGAAGCGCTTGAATGGTCCCCCGCTCCACGCCCTCAAGCCCAGCCCCCTCGTACACATCCTGTACATAATAAACGCCGGTATCCTCGCGGTAATCCACCGTGCTGGGACGGACATGCGGCCGGGAACGGGCGGTCAGCGGAACCATGCGCCCGGCCGAAACCCGCCCTTCGTCATCGCGGTCAAGCAGTTCGCGCCGTCCGTCCATGTCCATGAAATAAATGCCAAAGACGGTGTCATGGTCTCCCCTGCGTCCGTTCCCTTCCCATCCGCGAGGCGCGTAACTGACCAAGAAATGCTGGTCATCAATCGGCCAGGGATACATGAAAACATCGCCCTCCTGCCCGTAAAAGTCAATGCGTTCAGCCGGCGTCTCCCGCACGGGCGCGACCAATTGCGCGCCTTCGTTTTCCTGACGGCCCCGCGACGGGTCCAGGACACCCAGCTTGCCCGCCTGCCAACTGTGATGCCCCGTAAAAACGGCCAACACCTTTTGCGTGTCCGGGATGCCGCGTGCGTGAAGGATAGTGGTGGGGAACCATGAGATGTTGCCGTAGAACTCCTGTTGCGCCGTGCCGTCGGGATTCATTTGGAACAGGGCTTGGGGGTAAAGCTGGCCGCGGTCGTTGTAATCCCACCGCGTATAGAGGACGCGCCCGCCCTGCGTGACCGCGGGATAGTTGGTGTGCACTTGATCAAAGCTGAGCCGGCGCAAATGCCGGCCGTCCGGGGAGCACGTATACAAATTGGAGACTTCCGTCCACCAGCAATCCACGATCTGCACACAACGCGTCGAGTTAAACACAATATCGCCGTTCGGCAGGAAGGCGCCCTCGTAATCGGCGTGACCGAGGGCATCGGTGATGGCGGTAATCTCACGGGACGCCACGTCCATGACGTAGAGACTGTAGTCATCCTCGCGGTCGGATTGCTTCCAAGAAAACAGGATGGTGGAGCCGTCCCACGAGACATCCACATCGCGGATAACGCCATCGGGGTCGTCCAGCAACGTTTCCACGGTCCCGTCCATGCGCAACAGATTGAGGGACGCGCCCGGCCGGAAATGCCGCTCGTTCTGCGCGTCGCTCAGTCCTTCTGTGTAGGCGTAATGGGATCCCCCGATGTTGTAATGCCGCGCAAAAACTAGCCCTTCCCAGTCCTGCTCCATCATCGGCGCCAACCGATGGACTCGCCGCGCCTCGCACGCCCGCAAATACAAGTCCGCCAGCGCGGTTTCGCCGGCGTCTTCGTCGCGTTCCGCCCATTCGCGAGCCAAGGCGGCGCCATCCTCGCCCAACTCATCCAGCACGCGCTCAATCATACGCCCCCAGCGATCCGTGTTCCTATCGGTGAATAAGCTCGCCAGCTTATCGCCGATCAAAATCCGTTGCGGACGCCAGTCCTCCCGGCCGCCGGCCGGCACATGGGCCCACAACGGTTCATCGAACGCGTCTTGGAGCATCCAGTCGGCGGGCAACGGAAAGCGCCGCTCCAACTGACGCCACGCGTCTTGAGCGGCCGCGCCCCGCTCCTCGCCGGACAGCTCGCTGATTTCTTCCGCGCCCAACCGCAAAGCGTCGAGCAAGTCCGCCCCCGAGTGATCCATCTCAGACGCTGGAGGGCTAGTTAGAGGGGTCGCGGCTGGCGAGGTTTCGGCCTCAACCTCCACAGGTTCTGTCTCAGCGCCCGCCGTGCCCGGAGCGGATAGGACAAGCCGCCATATGACGGCGCACGTGCATACCGCCACAAACACACACGCGCCCCTCACCGCTATACGCCCCACCCTCGTCTTCTCAACCATACCGTAGCCGCCTAGGCTTCACCGGAAGACTTTCTACTTAGCTTCATGTTGCAAGACTATAC
>JAWOFY010000115.1:0-3505 GCA_046497285.1 Candidatus Hydrogenedentota bacterium | reverse complement strand
CGATGAGCGCCTTGCGGGCGTTTTCGTGCAAGAGGGAGTCGCCGCTCTTCGCCACCATCACGGGGTCCACGACTAAAGGGACGTGCGCAAACTGTTCCAGCGTATCCGCCACGGCCTCGACAATGGCGGCGCTCGCCAGCATGCCCGTCTTGATTGCGTCCGCGCCGATATCCTCCAGCACAGCTGTGATCTGTTGGCGGACCACATCCGGGGGCGCCTCGTGGACCGCCCGCACGCCCACCGTGTTCTGGGCGGTTAACGCGGTGATGGCGGACATGCCGTACGCGCCGAGCGCGGCGAACACCTTGAGATCGGCCTGGATGCCCGCGCCGCCGCCGGAGTCGCTCCCGGCGATGGTCAGCACGCGGGGAATTCCCGTGGGGTTGGGGGGTATGGGTGTTGGGTTAGGCATAAACGATGATCCCCGCCACGCACGCCGTGCAGAATGCCGCCAGCGTGCCGCCAATGAAGGCCTTCAGCCCTAGCTTCACGATCTCCGCCCGCCGCTCCGGGACAAGCGCCGACACGCCCGCGATGACGATGCCTAGGCTGCCCGGATTGGCGAACCCGCAGAGGGCGTAGGTGGCGATGGTCAGCGCGCGCCCGTCAATAACGCCCGCCTCGACCTGTTCCTGTAAGGCGGCGTAGGCCAAAAACTCGTTGAGCACCGTCTTCGTGCCGATCAGTTCTCCCACGCTGACCGCGTCGGCCCAAGGCACGCCCATCAAGAAAGCGAAGGGGACAAAGACATACCCCATGATGCCCTCGAAGGTAATGCCGAACACGGCGCCGGCGGCGAGATTCAGCAAGTAGATCAACCCAATGAAGGCGATGAGCATGGTGGCGATGTTAAGGGCGAGTTTGAGCCCCTCGGATGCGCCCTGAGCCGCCGCATCGACGACGTTGTGGCTGTCGATGGGCACATCGATGGTGGGCCCTTCTTGCGTCTGCGGGGTCTCCGTCTCGGGGACCATGAGCTTCGAGATGAGGATGGCGGCGGGCGCGCTCATGAGACTGGCCGCGACGAGGTGGCCCGGCTCGGCCCCAAACGTGGCGTAGACCACCATAACGCTGCCCGCGATGGTTCCCATAAAGGTGGTCATCAACGTGCACAACTCGGAGCGGGTCATGTTGGCGATGTACCCGCGCAAGGCGGTGGTCGATTCAATGCCCAGAAAGATGAGCAACGCCGCGCCGAAGGTCTCCGCGCCCGAGGTCCGCAGGGTGCGGCGCATCACCCACGCCACGGCCCGGACAAGGGCTTGAATTACGCGGAGATGGTAGAGGATGGCGGACAGCGACGCCACGAAAATGATAACGGGCAAGACCTGAAACGCGACCGCGTCCCCTTCCACGGCGGCGGCTCCAAAGACGAATTCCGCGCCCTCCATCGTGGCGTCGGTCAATACCCCCACCACGGCGTCGACGCCGGCGAAGAAGGGACCCGCCAGCCCGGTTTGCAGCACGAGCAAAGCGAAAGCGAACTGAAGCCCAAGGCCCCAGAGCGCAATGCGCCACGGCACAACGCGGCGATCTTCGGACATGAGCCAAGCCAGACCGAGAAACACAATCAGTCCGGCGAGACTGAGCAAGCGCAACACAGCGTCATCTCCTTTCGCGAAAAACCCCCTTGCCTCGGGGCGTTTTCCCTTCAACGAACCCCATTCAACGCGGAAAAACGGCCGAGCGGGAGTCTACCATAATTCTTCACCCTTATTCCCCCTTGCGAAGGGGGACCAAGGGGGATGTAAACCTGTATCGTGCGCCTTGTCGCTTCTACATTCCCCGGCCCTTCGGCCACCCCCTTGAAAGGGGTTCTTGGCGTACATTGGCGTTCATTCGCGGTTGCCTTTTCCAGCCGCCGTATGCAACCGCGAATGAACGCGAATGACCGCCAAAACCACCCTATACATCCCCCCGGCGATTCAGGCGCGACCGAGGTTGACAGCGGAGCCACTCTGGTATAGTGTAGCGTTCATCCCATGTTGCACCATCTCACGTAAGCATTGAAAGAACTCGTGGAAGGGGGAAACGGACTCATGATTATTACGTTAGGGGACGCACTTATCTTCGTGGTTTTTCTCGCCTTGGTGATTGGCGTATCGCTGTACGCGTCGCGCGGCGAGAAGGCCGGGGGGGAGGCGTATTTCCTTGCCGGACGGCGCCTGGTATGGCCTTTAATCGGCTTTTCTCTCATCGCCTCGAACATCTCGACCGAACACTTCGTGGGCATGGCGGGCGACGGTTTTGGCGAACGGGGTCTGGCCGTCGCCAGCTTTGAATGGATCGCCGCCGTCGCCTTGGTGGTCACGGCGTGGTGGCTGCTTCCCAAGTTCCTCCAAGCGGGCATCTACACCATGCCGGAGTACCTGGAGTACCGTTACGACAGCCTGACGCGCACGCTCATGGCCGTCGTCCTCACGCTGCTCACCATCTTCGCCTTGCTCGTCACCGTGCTCTACAGCGGCTCCCGGGGGCTCGATGGCGTCTTCGGGTTCAGCGACATGGCCGTCGAGCATTTCGGCATGAGCCGGGACGCCGCCGTATTCTGGACCACTTGGGCCGGCGCATGGCTCATAGGGATCTGCGCCGCCGCTTACACTGTCTATGGCGGTCTCCGCGCCGTGGTGTGGTCCGACTTGCTTCAGGGCGGCGCATTGCTGCTGGGCGGCGCGCTGGTGCTTTACCTGGGGCTGAAGATTGTTGGCGGGGGCGAAGTTACGGAGTTTGGCGTCGAGGGCGGCAGCGCGATGGAGGGTTGGCGCACCTTCGCCGCGGAAAACGAAGACCGACTCAGTGTAGGACTGCCCGCCGATGACCCCTTCATCCCGTGGACAGCCCTGTTCACCGGCATGCTCATCCCGAACATCTTTTATTGGGGCATGAACCAGTTCATCGTTCAACGCACGCTCGGCGCCCGATCCCTGGCTGAGGGGCAAAAAGGGATCTTCCTGGCCTGCGTCTTCAAACTTATCATGCCCTTCATCATCATTGTGCCCGGCATCATCGCGTTTCAACTTTACGGCGACACCATTCTCGAACGGGCCGGCGGAGACATGGCGCGGGCGGGCGAACTCGCCTACCCCCATCTCATCGCCGAAATCATGCCGCCGTTGCTTCGGGGAATCATGCTCGCCGCTTTGGCGGGGGCGGTCATGTCCACGTTCAACTCGGGCATTAATTCAGCCTCCACCATGTACACCATGGACATCCATAATAAGTTCCTCAATCCAACCACGACCGGCCGGCAGCAAGTGTTCATTGGCCGGACGGCGACCGCGATCATCGCGCTTGTGGCATGCGTGATGGCTCCCTTGCCGGGCTTGTTCGAAGGCGTGTTCCATTACATCCAAGAGATCTGGGGCTTCATCTCCCCCGCCGTTGTGACCGCCTTCGTCGTGGGCCTCGTCGTACCCCGCGCACCGGCTGTCGCCGGACGGGCGGCCCTCCTCGTGGGGCCTCTGCTATATGCCCTGTTCCGTGTGCCCGGCTGGGTGATGAGCGG
>JAWOFY010000109.1:0-3079 GCA_046497285.1 Candidatus Hydrogenedentota bacterium | reverse complement strand
GTGGCGACGGCGTAATTGTGCCAGAACGTGGCGCCCGTAGCGGTCATAACGTGGCCGGTGGCGTAGGCGTCGCCAATGTAGGCGAGGTCGCCCTCGGCGAAAGCGGCGTCAATGGTGTGGGTGATGGCGAAGTTCACGGCGGGGAACGCGGCCGCGAATAACATCAGGAGAAAGAAGGCCCCATAATGCGCAACGTGCACGGCCACCAGCAGCCGGGGATACCGCCTGAGGGTGCGGAGAAACGGCCGCAACGGCCCTACCGGTTTATTCGCCAGCCACATGAACAACCGGACCTGCAACACGCTCCCGCCCACGGCGATGGCCAGCAGGCCAAGCCACGTCAGCGCGAACACGGTTCCGCTTGTCTGGGTGCGCTCCATGAGCGCGGCCACCTCTTCGAGTAAGGCCTCGGAATCCTCCTCCCTTTGCTCCAACCGATAGAGCCCGCCTGGCGCTATCCAACCTTCGGTCGCCTCCCCGGCTTCTTGGAACTGTTCGCGCAACGAGCCCGTGGCTGGAAGGAGGAAACTGTAGTTCAACCCGCCCACATCGGACCGGATGACGCCGGTGGACTCAAACGTCTCGCCGTCCATCTCAAAGCTGTCGAACTGGGTGAACGTGCCGGACACGAATTCGCGGGCCCCCGGCTCCGGCTTCCGTCCCTCCTGCAGGATGTGGTCCCATGGGATCGCCTCGCTGTCCACCAATACGATCCGCTCCCGCGGCCCAAGCGGCAAAGGCAGCCCCTCTTCCCCCGCTTCTTCCTCCGCTTCTTCCGCCATGTGGCGCATCCACGCGGGCATGGGCGGCTCGTTTTCATGTGGAAGGGGCCGAATCAGGGCCGGGATGACGCCTTCCCACGGGGCGGGGCCTTCGGTGGCCACAAGGGCCGTACGCCACGGATCCTGGACCATGCGGATGTAGTCCAGGCCCGAGGCGGCGAACAGCAGGATGAAACCTCCAGCTAATGCGAGTATGGCGCCGAGGATCACGATGGACCGGGGACGGCGCCGATGTGGTATTATCGGCTGAGACGCGTTTACTGTATTCATTGTGACGCCATTCTACCTAAGCCGTCGGCGTCATGCCACTTTGGCCCCATTCCCCATATCACGCACAAGGAGGACGCTCATGGACAAGAAAGACGCTTATGAAGCCCGCATGCAGGCCCAGCTTGAGGAATTGAAGGCGGACATCGCCAAAATGAGGGCCCAAGCGGAACGTTTGGCGGCGGAAGCCCGGATAAAGCAGCAAGAGGAGATCGAAGAACTCGAATCGCGCCGGCACGCCCTTGAGCGCAAACTGAAGGAAGTCCGGGAAGCCGGAACGGACGCCTGGGAGACATTGCGCGGCGGCGTGGACAGCGCGTGGGACGAGCTTAAACGCTCGTGGGACGAGGCGGCCAAGCGGCTCTTGGGACGCTAGAAGTTCGATGGGATATAGACAGGATGTACAAGATTAACAAGATGACAATCGATACTGCTGTTTAAGCTTAAAGAAAGCACAGTACCGTATAACCTTGTGTGGGAATCCTAGGGATAGCTTATGAGCGAACACCCCCTAAGCAAGGATGTGGAGCTGGCCGCCGAACTCATTGAGCGCGCCCAGGCGGTGGCTGTCGCGCGCCGGCTCAGCGAGGTCAGTCAAGCCGGGGACGTGGGGTCGGCGTTGATCACGGAAGCCGGCAACATCTACACGGGCGCCAGCCTGGACTGCGCGTGCGGCATTGGATTCTGCGCCGAACACAGCGCCGTCGCCGCGATGGTGACGCACGGCGAGAACCGCATCGCGGCCATCGTGGCCGTAACGGAGGATGGCCGCGTCATCCCCCCTTGCGGCCGGTGCCGTGAACTGGTCTCTCAAGTGCACAAGGCCAACATGACCACACGCGTGGTCCTAGGTGAGAACGAAGCTGTTCCCTTGGTAGATCTGCTTCCGCGCCCCTGGAAGCGGCGGACCTAACCGATTGGGTCGAAGAAAAGGAGGAGAGCATGCGGACCGTAACTGTTCAAGGAGTGAATGTCCCCGCCCTCGGGTTTGGCACTTGGCGGTTGAGCGGAAAAGAATGCAGGGAGGCCGTCTCGGACGCGCTTGCCGTAGGATACCGGCACATCGACACCGCCCGCATGTACCACAACGAGACGGAAGTCGGCCAAGGCATTCGAGATGCGGGCCTAGCGCGGGAAGACGTCTTTCTCGTGACCAAACTTTGGCTCGACGACTACCCGCGCCGAAAGGCGGAGCGGGCGATCGAGGACAGCTTGCGGCAGCTCGACGCGGAGTACATTGATCTCCTGCTGATGCATTGGCCGCCACGGGATACGCCGGTCGAGGAGACCCTCGAGGTTATGAGCGGCTACCACGACAAAGGGGATGTGCTGCACCTCGGCGTAAGCAATTTCTCCCCGGATTTAACGGAACAAGCCCTTAAAGCCGCGCCCATTCTGAGCAATCAAATCGAGTACCATCCCTTCAAAAACCAGAGCGAGACGGTTGGCTTCTGCCAGGAGCGCGACATCATGATCACGGCTTATTCGCCCGTGGCGCGGGGCGCTGTCACGAAGGATCCCGTCATCGGGTCCATCGCCGAACGCTATGGGAAAACGCCCGCCCAAGTCACCCTCCGCTGGCTTGTCCAACAGGACAAGGTGTCCGCCATCCCGAAAGCCGCAAGCCCGGAGCACCGCCGGAGCAACTTCGATATCTGGGATTTTGAGTTGTCGCCGGACGATATGCGCGCCATCACGGCTCTTGGGGAATAGGGCTCGAACCAAACGCCAGAGCATGGTTTGTCGCTAGCTGAGTGTTGTTCCCTATCGGCGGATAAGGCGGTTTGCCGGGCGTTTACATCCCCCGGCCCTGCCGGGCCACCCCCTTCAAAGGGGTAATGGAATGGGTACCCACGTTTCCAGGGGGCAGTATATGCCGGCAAGATGCCGGCGGTACGACGGATTCCCCCTTTGAAGGGGGATCAAGGGGGATGTAAACACCCGGCACACCGCCTTATCCCGCCGAGTGGGAACAACACTCAGCTAGCGACAAACCATGCTCTGGCGTTTGGTTCGAGCCCTATTCCCCA
>JAWOFY010000411.1:0-2556 GCA_046497285.1 Candidatus Hydrogenedentota bacterium | reverse complement strand
ACCCTTGACGGATCGGATGAACCACCAACCGAACCGGGGGCGCGTTCCTGATCAGCCTGACCATGGGTTTGTCCTCCAACCCCACTATTGGCCTTACGATCACAAGCGCCCGTGAAAAGCGGGGAACGCTGCCTTCGAGCGCGCGACCGTGAATAAGCGGCCAACGAGTTGCGCACTGCCGAAGCGCCTGTACGATGGCGGCGTTATGGCTCCATTCTCCGGATTAGACCACCTTGCTACTATGTTATACACAATAGGGACCCGCTGCACGGGGCCGAAGTATTCAAGGAATTGGTTATCCTGTTGGCGTGGGGCGCCATGGGGTGGTAGAATCCAATCATAGAAAACGCACGCGAATAAACCAAAGGAGCAACGTATTATGCGGCTGTACCAATATAAGTGCACTCAGTGCGAGAAGGAAATGGAACTGCTTGTGCGCGACGGGGAGACGCCCACCTGTCCCGCGTGCGGCTCGACGGAATTGGAGCGCCAAGCCGGGCGTTTTGCCGCTTTAAGCGGATCGAGTTCGAGCGGAGGCGACATGCCGCCCAGCTGTGGCTGCGGCCCGGGCGGCTGTGGGCTCAACTAAGCGCTATTACGCGCCTTACCCCGCCGGAGGAACCCTGTCATGACCGAGTCCGATTCGGAACAAGACCGGCCCACGCTCAGGCGTCTCTTCCTTGACGCCCTGGAACGGGTAAACCGGGGGCGCCCCGCGAGCGCCTATCTGTTATTGGCGATTCTCGCGGTTACGGGGTTGAGCACTCACGTGGTGCATATTTTGGACAGTCCCCATCGAATGGCGCTTTGGCTTACCTTGAACCTTGTCTTTTTCTTCGTGGTGTTTGTGCGGGCCGTGTTTGATTGCGGCGAAATCCTGCGAGATTACGTGGTCAACCGCGAAAGGGCCTTCCGCGAGACGCTCGGGGACGAGGAGTTCGTGGAGCGGATGCATCAGCACGTGGCGCATGGGGATTGGCCTATCAGCCGGTAAATTGATAGGATGGCGTCGCCGTGCTCGGCTTGACCTGACAATGGCATTGCCGCAGGGAAGTGACGAGCGGCAGGCGCCTCCTTTAGTTGGGGGAGTCTTCAGCCCTTTTGAGACATCCAAACGATAGTAACAGTAGGAGTGTTAGCCGATGCATACCACCTCCCGTTTCGCGTGTGCGCCGCGGCTGTGTGTCGCCGCCGTTCTGGCGGCAGTGGCGTCCATCGCGGGGGCCCAGGTCAGCGAGCTTCATACGTGGGAAGTCTACGAAGCCGAATGGACGGCGGAAGGTTCGCACGATAATCCGTATGTGGAAGTGGCCCCGGATCCCGGCCAAGACTTGGTGACGGCCGAATTCGTGGGCGTATCGGGCGAGGCCGAGGGAGAAACGGTCGAGGTTGTGGGCTTCTGGGATGGCGGAGACACATGGCGGGTGCGTTTCGCGCCGCCGCTTCCCGGGCGTTGGGAATACCGCACGCAATCGGATGATCCCGGATTGGATGGCCAAGAAGGCGTTCTCGACGTTAGCGCATGGGACGAGGCGGAGAAACAGGAAAATCCCGTCCGGCGCGGATTCATACAGGTGAACACCGAGGGCGAGCGGGCGGGCAGGCATTTCGTTCGCGCCGATGGAACGCCCTTTCTGTGGGTGGGCGATACGTGGTGGAACTGGACGAAGCGCGCCATCGAGTTTTCCACGTTCCAAGAACTCGTGGACGATCGCGCGGACAAGGGATTCACCTTGGGACAACTTTTCGTGGCCGCCAACGGATGGAGCCGCCAGTCTTCCTTGCTGAACGAGGACTTTACGGAACTGGATATCGACCTCATGCGCCGCGTGGACGACATGATCGCCTATGCCAACTCCCAGGGCCTGACGGTTTGGGTCCATGGCTGGTGGACGCGGGAAGACATGGTGGACACCGTGGGCGCCGAAAACATACGGCGGTGGTGGCGCTACCTCGTTCACCGGCTGGGCGCGCACAATGTCATTTGGGTGATTTCCGGCGAATACAACATGCACGATTACGGTGGGTTCGATGTATCGTTCTGGAATGGCGTGGGACAGCTTATCAGCGAAGAAGACCCCTATGACCGGATCATCAGCGCTCATCCCACGCCGCCCGCCTGGGGCGGAGGAGCAGACGCGCCTCAGTGGTCCACCGGCGAGGTGCTCCATGACGAGCCGTGGCTAGACTATAACCAGAGCCAGACCGGCCATGGACGGTGGCGGCAAGAGATGTCGGCCCGGATTATTCGCGCCGACTACGAGCGCGAGCCTGCGAAGCCCACGGTCATCACCGAACCGTGGTACGAGTTCGTGGAAGGCAACCCCAGCGGCCGCGAGGTCCGTTTAGGACCTTGGACGGCGATGTTGTCGGGAGCGGCGGGGCATACCTACGGCGGCGGACACGTCTGGCTGGCCCATCTGCCCGAATCCCCCGGCGGCGGGGGCCCGTGGCCTCTCGAAGAGGATCCCGAGGTGAATACCCTCGACTACGAGGGGGCTGTGTCCATGGGACATTTCGGCAGCTTTTTCGATGAGGTTGAATGGTGGAACATGG
>JAWOFY010000306.1:0-3783 GCA_046497285.1 Candidatus Hydrogenedentota bacterium | reverse complement strand
CTCCTACATGAGTTACGAGGTTACAGGTCTCCTTCAAGAAGGCTCCAATGCCATCGGTGTTGAAGTGGCCGACGGGTGGTACCGAGGCAATCTGGCGATCTTTGGCCGGGAGCGGTACGGGAAAAGCACGCGCTTTAGCGGCTTACTTCATATCGAGTACGAGGATGGTTCCACGGAGATTATCCGCACCTCCCCGGCGTGGAAGGCATCTTATGGCGCAACATTCGAGGCGGACAATCTCTACGGCGAGATTCACGACGCCCGCCTCGAACCCGAAGGTTGGACGGCGCCTGGCTTCGATGATGGCGAGTGGCGTGATCCCGACACGGGCCGGGAGCAAGAAAACGCGATCGTGCGGGCGCATCTCTGCGAGCCTGTTAAACCGCGGGAAGAGATCACCCCTGTCTCGATAGATGAAGCCGCCCCGGGGGTATACGTGTTCGACATGGGCCAGAACTTCGCGGGCTGGGCCCGCTTAAAGGTCCAGGGCGAAGCGGGGGATCGCGTTCTGATGCGATTTTCGGAACGGCTTTGGCCAGACACGGGCCGCGTGTACACCGAGAACCTGCGCACGTTGAATGTGGCGGATACTTATGTGCTTAAGGGCGGCGGCGAGGAAGTGTGGGAGCCCCGGTTCACATACCACGGATACCGCTATGTTCAAGTCGTTGGATTACCTCATGAGCCCGAGGCGGACACCCTGACCGGAATAGTAGCTTATTCCGCTGGTCCCATTCAGAGCGAATTCGAGTGTTCGTCCGAACTCATCACCCAGATTCATCGGAACATCACTTGGGGACAGCGCTCGAATTTCTTTGACATCATGACCGACTGCCCCCAGCGGGACGAGCGTATGGGCTGGACGGGGGATTACCACATCTTCAGCCGGTCGGGATCCTTCAATCAAGATTGCGGCGCCCTCTATCGGAAATGGTTCCATGACGTGCTGGACGCCCAGTACGAGCGGGACGATCGCGCGGATGGGGGCATCCCCAATGTTGTGCCGCCCATTCCGGATGCTATCGACGCGCCCGGCAACATGGACTGGTCCTACGCCATGCCGGTGGCCGCCAGCGACTTGAACGAGGTCTACGCCGACGTGGACACGCTGGAAAACGCATTTCCCCAACTCGAGCGTTACATGGCCTATGTGGAGCGTGTTCTCGAGAATTTTGACCGCGACCAACCGGAACCCGGGCCAGGCATGGGGATGTTCGGCGACTGGGTTACGTCCGGGCCGGATATTGCGCATCCCGTTCTCGCTTGGGCGCACGCCGCCGACGCGGCGCGGATCATGCGGCGAATCTCGGAAACGCTGGGCAAGGGTGACGGCGTCCAGAAATACGGCGATATGTACGAGCGGTTGCGGGAGCAATTTATTGAACGCTGGGTCCATGAAGACGGGACCATCGCCAACCATGCGCAAACGGTCTACGCCTTGGCTTTTCGCTTTGGCCTCGTGCCGGAAGAGAAGTTCGGCCTGGTGGCCCAACGTTTCGCGGAGCGCATCGAGGAAGACGATTGGCGGCCTCGTGTGGGCTTCCTCGGGATTCGCCACCTCTTGCCCGCCATGAGCATCATGGGCCGGGCGGACTTCGCCTACAAAATGCTCCAGCAAGAGGATTATCCTTCGTGGTCCTTCATGATTGAAAACGGAGCGACTACCATTTGGGAGCGGTGGAACGGATTCATGCCCCCGGATGAATTCGCCACGTGGGAAATGAATTCCTTCAACCACTACGTATTTGGCGCGGTGGATGAGTGGTTCTTCCGCTCGGCGCTCGGCATCGACTGGGCTGAGCCGGGCTTCTCCCGGCTCCGTCTGCGGCCCGAGATTGGTCATGGCCTGACCTATGCGCGGGGCGGATGTCCCACCGTGCGGGGGCGCGTATCGGCCCGCTGGGAGATCGAGGATGGCGAAGTGGCTTATGATGTGACGTTTCCTCCAAACACGTCAGCCGAACTCCACCTGCCTGTAACCAATGCGGACGCCCTGGCGGAAAATGGCGTCTCTGCAGAAGAAGCTGAAGGAGTGGAGATTTTGGGTGAGGAAGCGGGCCGTTTGCGCATTGAGTTGGGCGCGGGGCATTACCATTTCACATGGCCGGAGGATGCCCTCGTTGAAGCTGGAAATTCCGTGTGATACGTTGGGACTGTTTTGGAAACCGTCTTTGTCTATTCCATCGTGAGGCGCACGACGTTCACATAGGATGTCGCCGTGCGGCCCGTCAGCATGTCGCGCGCGATGACGCGGTAACGCCCGGGACGCTGGTTGTGCGCCAAGGGGAAGTACGCTTGGGCGCGCCCGTCCCGAGCTTCAATCGTCTGGCTGTGGTAGGACACCGTTTCCCTCGTGGGATCCTCTAGACGCAACCGGATCCAGTGTTTGCCCGGCAAACCGTCCTGAGTTCTGAGCGCAAGCGCGACGGGAATGCGTTCGCCCGCCATGACCTGCTCGGGGCCGAGCATGGCCAGTTCGGTGACCTCGTAGGGAAGCACGCTGTACAGGGCGGCCTCGCCGGGTCCGAGGCGAGCGGAGATGCGTTGGGGGCGGGTTACGGGTTCGCCGCCGATGAGGTCATAGACATAGCCTTCTCCGGATAGATTGAGGCTGAGGCGCGTCTGGTCGCGGCCTCGAACAGGGTCCCGGAGCAATCCAACCAAGGTAGCCTCGCCAAAACGGAATCCAACGCGTTCCCCCGGGAACCAGTTTTCCTCCTGAAAAAGCTCTACGATCGGGCGGAGACCTGCGTTTCGCATGGCGGAGTCCAGCGCGCCACGGAGCGCTTCATCGGCCTCGGCGCCCGCTCCGTACTCCGGTAAATCCCCTGCCAAAAGCATGGTCTTGATAGTCCGGTCTTCGCCGTCTTCGCCCGCATCCCGCCAGGCGATGAGCGGCGTTACGTGAACTTTTTCACTCTCGTTTTCTTCGTCGTCGCCGTTTCCTTCGTCCTCGACTTCGGCTGTGACCTCGTGTCGTTCGTCTTGAGCGAAAAGGCCAACAAGGGGAGACACATCCCTTTTGACGCCGCTGGCGTTGTGTGTCCCGGGAAGCCCAGCGGCGATGAGCACACCGCCCTCTTCGACAAAGGCCTCTAATGCGGCTATTTCCTCCGCCTCTAACGCCTTGATCATGGGAAGCACGAGCACCGTGTATTCGTCGAGCCGTTCTCCAGTGAGCTCGGGATATGCAATGAGATCCGCCTGATACCCCAGGTCTTGGAGGGCGCGATGAAGGCGCTCTTGCGCTTCGGGCAAAGTGGCGGCGCCGCCCGGATTGAAGTGGCTCAAGTAGTAACTGGGCCGGTTAACGTAGATCGCGACGCCGGAATGCCCGAGATATCCCTGCTGCGCCATCGTTCCAATAGTGTTTCGGGCTGTTTCCGCTGTTTCACTGAGAGCTTCTAGGAGCGGCGTAGGGCGGCCGTCCAGCGTGATGGCCTGTGGCAACCCGTGGCTATCGGGATTGTCCAGGGCGCCATCCCAGACAATACTACGGAAACCATTGAACGCCGCGCGCCAAACGAGCCATCGCGCATGGGACAACCCGTGTTCCAGGCTTTCCGGGCCAGTATACGATAGCGACCAGTACGCGTCTGGGCGGCGGCGGGAGCGTAGCGGCGCCATGGCGGTGGGTTCCGGGGGCACGGAGATCCAGCTTAAGCTGCGGCTGAGCGCATCCAGATCCAGACCGCTGAAGGGGCAGGCGGAGTGGCTTAGGCTAATTCCGGCGTGAACCCTGGGGAAGAGTTCCTCCAGAAGCTCCATGTCCCTGCTATGCAC
>JAWOFY010000226.1:0-14210 GCA_046497285.1 Candidatus Hydrogenedentota bacterium | reverse complement strand
GTCGGCGTCTAGGCCGCCGGGTTCGCGGCCTGCAAGCACTTCGATGGCCGCTTTTACGGCGTAAAGGTGCTTGAGGCTCAGGAATTCCTCGAGGTCGCCTTGGAGGGGATAGTCCGCCACGAAGTCCCCCGCTTCGTAGGCGAGGAGTTCACGGAGCGAGCGGCCACGGAGATGGGGGAGAAGGAGGGATTCCTCCCCGATCCCCGCGCCGCAGGTTCGTTTCAAGAACCGGTAATGGGTCAAGCGGTCCTCATCATCCAGCTCCACGCGAAGGTGTTCCGTCACGTCGCTACACGGCACGGATGGACTCTCCTATGCGCCTTGCTGGGCCGCTTCTTCCACCTTGGCGGCGAAGACGAAGTCGCTCTTCGTGAGGCCGTCGATCTTGTGGGTGAACATGGTTACGCCCACCTCGCCGTAGCCAAGCTGGATGTCGGGATGGTGATTCTGTTCCTCGGCGATGGCGCCCACCTTATTCGTAAAGGCGAGAGCCTGGGCGAAATCCTTGAACGTGTAGGTCTTATGGAGGTGGTGTTCGTCGACTACCTCCCAGCCGCTGTTGAGGTTGGCGGCCAACTCTTGGAGTTGTTCGCCTTTGAGCGGCGGAACGCCCCCCTTGCAGGGCACACATTCCTGCTGCGCGAGTTCACTTTGCGTCATTTCGGGTACTCCTTTCCTGACGGTCCGAGCCGTCACACTTCGTAGGTCGGCCCTGGCCTCGGATGCCAGAGGTTCAAATCGGATTCGTTGTCTAATGTTACCCCGCCGAAGCGCAGCGTATAAGGCTCTTCCGCACGGGGATAGTACGTGGCCTCCAACTGTTCGATATCCCACGTCCCATCGTCCGGCCCGCACAACAACAAGGTGTGGGGGAAGCTCTCCGGGCTGCCCGTGGCCTCGAGCGTCTGGCCGCTGTCCGTTCCGCCGCTTTGCTCCTCGAATTCGAGCGCGAACCCATTGATCACGTAGCGCGGCTTCTCGTTTAATGGGCGTTCGCCCGTCTTGATCTTGAGGTGAAACTGTTCCAGTCTAGGCATGGGCATTCATCTCCGGCGGGAGTTCCTTGAAGTAGGGATTGGTTCCCGACGCGTGGTCGGTTTCGTCCAGGATGGCCCCGACTTGCGGCGCCACTTCGCGAAACGCGCGGTGGACGCCTTGCTTCAATGTGATGGTGGAAGCCGCACAACCCTGGCAGCCGCCCAGCATTTGAATGTAGACGGTGTTGCCCTCCACGCGTTCCAATGTGATGGCACCGCCGTGGCCCGCGATGCTCGGGTTAACGGCCTCGTCGAGCACGTGTTGGAGCCGTTTCTTCAGTTCTTCCTCCGTGGGCATGTTCTCGAAGAACGAGCCGTACATGACTGGCTCGCCCGCCTGGAGATGGGAGCGGATGTGCGCGCCGATGGCCTTGGCGGTTTCTTCCCAATCGCCTTTCACCAAGGGGCTGCGTGATACGGTCACGTTCGCCCCATGAAAGAGCACCGTGGTCACGCCCTCCACCTGGAACAGCTTCGCGGCGAGAGGGGACTGTTCCTCGGCCAAGGTTTGAGAGGCAAACACGGCGGAATAGCCCTGAAGCACCGGCCGGTTCACCATGAAGACGCACGAGGTGAAATCTTGTGCGACTTGCGCCGTGATCCGAATCTCTTCCGTGTTCCCGCCGCCCGTCCGGGCTTCATCCAGCAAAATGGGGGGGTCCACCACGTTGCGCGGAGGCCGCAACTCGGGCATTATGGGCGTTTCTTCCTCTTCCGGCTCAAGCGCTTCCTCTGCAAGCGGATTGGGGCGCTCATAGCGCTCCTCGCCCGGATCTGTCTGTGTGTAATCTCGCTGTGTTTGCGGGTTAAACACCTTGGTCAACCAAGATGGCATATGAAATCACTCCTTAGCTAAGCTCCTGCCCGTTGCGGGGCTTGGGGGAGGGCCGCAACCGGCCCTACGTTGTGCTTTACTCCTCTCCACGATACGCATGCGTTGGCCGTTTTATTCCGCCGCCGCCTTTCGCGAACACATGATTATGAGCCCGACGCCGGCATCTGGATGTCGTCTAGATCGGCCAGGCGGACCTTTTGGATTTCCACGGAGCGTTTGCCGCCGGAATGGGCGATATAGAGATGCCCGTCATGTTCGATCATGTGGGGATAGTCCACGTGGCGGCCTCCCACAAGATAGAGCAGCTTATTAAAGACCAGGCCATCGTTGCTGAGAGCCAACGCCAAGGGATCGCGCCGCTCGGGGTGGGGGTTGGACACCATGGCGTACCGCCCATCGCTCAACTGCATCCCGAAGATTTTGGAGCGGGCGTCGGGGAAATTCGTCCGCACGGGCTGGCTCCAGGTCCGGCCGTTGTCGGTTGAGAACGAACGGAAAATGTAGCCGCTCTGGCGGTTGTCCCGGTACAACGCCATCTGATTGCCGCCGGGCAGATTCCACCACAGCGGCTCCTCGGCGTCCAGAGGCCCCGCCGGCACGGGAAAGGACGCCCAGCTGTCGAGCGCCTCGAGCCCCCCAATCAAGAACATGGTTCCGCGCCGGTGGTAATCATGGGACCGCCGCGACATCATCCACTCCTCCGTGGGAAGGCGTTTGGGCGGGAAGTTGTTGATGGCATTGTCGTAGACCTGTCCCGCATCCCGCCAGGAGCCGGCGGCTTCATCCCACCGGAACGCGCGCAACTCCAGGCTGGGGCCGAAGAACCCCGCCGCCTCGTCCAGCGAGACCAAGGCGAGCAGTTCGCCTTCCCGCGCCCAGAATCCGCGCGAAATCCAGCGGAATCCTTCCTCGCTCCGCGTATTGTAATGCGGGGAATCGGGGCCGGAATCCGGCGGGGAGGGCGTGATGAATTCGGGTTTGCTCCACGTAACGCCATCCTCGCTCGTGGCGAACTTGACCACCTGGCCCACACGATCCTCAATATCGGGGCCATCGCTCCACATCGCCCAGAAGCGCCCGTCGTGGTAGATAAGATAATTGTGTTGATTAACCCCATTATCCTCGCGGACATCGCTGACCACGATGTGTTCCGTGGGCACGGCAGGCAGATTATCGAAGTCTATTGCGTGGGTGTCTGCGGGAACCCAATCCCCAGCGAGCATGAGCGGCGATTGCGGGTTGTTCGCGGGATCCGGGTAATTCGCTTCTGCCTCGGCGGCCGAGCGCCGCACCGGCCCGCCAACGCCCGTGACCCCAACACCCGCCGCGGCCCACATACTGGTTTTGAGAAACGCCCTGCGGGTACATGCTCGTTTCATGGCAAAATCCTCCTTCGTTCATGGGGAGCGCATTACTTGCCATGACAGTAGCATCCCGTTGAGCGGTAAGCAAACGCCGTTCCCCGAACGGAGCGTACTCCTCCGTCTGCAGCAAGAATCATCATGGCATTACGACGCGTGGTACGGAGGTATCCGGCGATTGGCGGTGGGTCTTGTGTTAGAAGGCGAAGCGGGGTATGGTATGGGATGTTTTGGAGATTGCTGTTTCTGGCCGCCTGTGCGGGCGCCCGTACTAACGATCGAGGGTTTCAAGAACAAAAGGAGCGTCATGTTCGCATTTCTTCGCGGCGAGGTCAGCCAGAAAGGGCTGCATCACGTCGAATTGGATGTTCAGGGAGTGGGGTACGAGATTCACGTGCCCGATGGGGTTCACCGTAAACTGGAGAAAGGGCAGACCGCAAAACTGCTCACAGTGTGCCATATTCGGGAGGACGCGTTTCAGATCTTCGGGTTTCTTCACGAGGAGGAGAAGGCCCTGTTCAGAAGTCTTCTCAGCGTCTCGGGCGTTGGTCCTCGAATGGCGTTGGCGATACTGAGTCAGCTTAGCGTGGCGGAATTCGGTTCGGCGATCATGGACAGCAACGTGAACGCCTTCACCAAGGTGTCCGGCGTAGGCAAAAAGACGGGACAGCGGCTTATTCTGGAAATGAAGGCCAAGCTCGGCCAGGATGCGGAACTTCACGCCATCCTAGGCGAACCTGAATCCGGCGTTCCAGCGGATGGTCCCGAACAGGACGATGTCGTGGCGGCCCTTTGTTCCTTGGGATGCACCCTGGGTGAGGCCAAGAAGGCCGCGGATACCGCCCGGCGGGACCAAGGCGAAGGGGCCTCCGACGAGGACCTGGTCAAGGCGGCGTTGCGTACGCTCTCGAAGGTGTAATCCATGGCGAATGAAGAGATCCTGAATCCCGCACCCGCGCCCGACGACGCCGTGTTGGAGGACCAAATCCGGCCCCAGCGCCTGAACGATTTCCCCGGGCAACAGGCCATCAAGGATAAACTAGGCATCGCCATATCGGCCGCGCGTCAACGGGCCGAGCCGCTCGACCACCTTTTGCTCAGCGGGCCGCCGGGCCTCGGCAAGACCACGCTGGCGCGCATATTGGCCAACGAGATGGGGGTGGACGTGAAGTCCACGTCCGGCCCGGTGATCGAGCGGCAGGCCGACCTCAGCGCCATTCTTACCAGTCTTGAGGAGTTTGACATTCTGTTCATCGATGAAGTCCATCGCCTGAACCATGCGGTGGAGGAGACCCTGTACTCGGCCATGGAGGATTTCGAGGTCGACATTTTGCTGGGGAAAGGGCCGACGGCGCGTTCGATGAAGATAGGGCTCAAGCCGTTCACCCTTGTCGGCGCCACAACGCGGGCGGGGTTGCTCACGCCGCCGCTACGGGCCCGGTTTGGCGATACCTGCCGGTTCGAGTTTTACGCCCCCCGCGAACTCCAGCAGATCGTCGAGCGGTCCGCGCGTATTCTCGGCGTCGCCATCGACAGCGAGGGGGCCCACGAAATCGCCCGCCGTTCCCGGGGGACAGCCCGTGTGAGCAACCGGCTGTTGCGCCGTGCGCGCGACTATGCTCAAGTGAAAGGCGACGGCGCGATAACCGGTCCTATCGCCACGGCGGCCCTTGACATGCTCCGTATCGATGAATTGGGGCTTGATGACATGGACAAAGCGATCGTGCGGACGGTCATCGATAAGTTTTCCGGCGGTCCCGTGGGGCTTGGCTCGTTGGCCGTGGCTATCGGCGAGGAAGCGCGGACCCTGGAGGAAGTCCATGAGCCATTTCTCATCCAAATCGGGTTTCTGAAGCGGACACAGCAGGGCCGGGTGGCCACGCCCCAAGCGTACGGTCATTTTGGCCTGACGCCGCCCGACCCCGGCCAAAGCAATTTGTTTTGAGCAGAGCGCGGTTATGGGTCCGGTGAGGGCTTGAGGAACTTATCGCCGCACTTCGGGTATAATACCATAAAAGGGGAATGTGCGTCTATTATATTTCTCCACGTTGGGAGGCTGAATAGCGTAGTTTCCCGGAAAGGCGGTGGTTGAGTTATGTCATCAGAGGAACGGCGGCGATTCGAGCGACACGAGATGTCGGTGTGTGTCTGGCTGCAATTTCACCACGACCAAAGCGTGCAAGGCACAACCACGGTGGACCTGAGCCCCGAAGGCGCTCGCTTTCACGCCCCCAAGCGGGTGCGGCCGGGCCAGTATGTGATGATCTACCTACAGTTGGATCCCGTGGCTTACACGGTGGAATGCAAAGGCAAGGTGTGCTGGGCCGATTCCAACCCGAGCGGATTGACGGCGTTTGGCGTGCGTTTCCTTGATTTGGAGGAGGAAGAGCATGACCGCATTGCCCACGTCTTGCACAAACCCCAAAGATCGCCCATAAGCATGCCCTCCTGACGCAGGAACGCCGGCGAGAAGAGGGAGAAGGGATAAGTCTACATCAACACGAAATTACGCACGATCTGCATGCCGTGGCTTGTGAGGATGCTCTCGGGGTGAAACTGAACGCCCCATAGGGGGTATTCCTTATGAGCCACGGCCATGATTTCCTTATCCTCGGTCTCGGCCGTGATATTGAGTACGTCTGGAAAGGTTTCGCGCTTTATGATGAGGGAGTGGTAGCGCGTGGCGTTGAAGGGCGAGGGGATGTCTTGGAACAACGGACCGCCATTGGTGTGGCGTATGGAGCTGATCTTGCCATGCATGATCTTCTCAGCGCGCACCACGTCGCCGCCAAAGGCCTTGCCGATGCATTGATGGCCCAGACATACCCCGAGCAGGGGAATCTCGGCGCCAAGCTGGCGGATAAGTTCGGTGGAAATTCCCGCGTCATCCGGTGTGCCGGGGCCCGGGGAAATCACGATCTTTTCGGGCTTCATGGCCCGAATCTCTTCCACGCTTAGCGCGTCATTGCGCACAACGCGGACATCCGTTTCCAATTCTCCTAGGTATTGAACCAGGTTATACGTAAAAGAATCGTAGTTATCTATAAGAAGGATCATGATTCGAGTCCTCGTTCGGCGAACTCCACGGCCCGAAAGAGGGCCATGGCCTTATTCACCGTCTCCTCGTATTCGCGCTCGGGGACGCTATCGTACACCACGCCCGCGCCGGCCTGCACATAGGCTTTGTTATCTTTCACCAACATGGTGCGTATGATGATACAGGTGTCCATGTCACCAGAAAAACTGATGTAGCCGCAGCCGCCGGAATACGGGCCCCGGCGCAGGGGCTCCAGTTCGTCAATGATCTCCATTGCCCGGATTTTGGGCGCCCCGCTTACGGTTCCCATGGGGAAGGTGGCGCGCAAGGCGGAGTAGGCGTCCTCGCCTTCCTTCAGTTTGCCCTCGACTTCGCTAACGATGTGCATGACGTGGCTGTACCGTTCAATTGTCATGAGCCTCGACGGCCGAACGGTCCCCGGAACACTGACCCGGCCGACATCATTCCGCCCGAGGTCCACAAGCATGATGTGCTCGGCCACCTCCTTCTCGTCATTCAGCAGTTCTTGCTCTAGCTCGAGATCCTCCGCCGTGGTTGTTCCCCTCCGGCGCGTGCCGGCGATAGGCCGGACCATGCAGGTGTCCTGGCGGAGTTGGGTCATCACCTCCGGGCTCGAGCCTACCAAGGTCACGTCGGGAAAGCGCACGAGGGTCATGTAGGGGGAAGGATTGATGCAGCGGAGCGCGCGGTACAGGTTAACGGGACTCGCATACACCTCCCGCTCAAACCGTTGGGACAGCACGACCTGAAAGATGTCGCCCGCGCGGATGTGTTCCTTGGCCTTCTCGACGGCGGCGCAGAAATCCGGCCGAGTGAAACTTGACTCAATCTCATCGTTTACTTGACCGGCGTAGACGCGTTCGGTGGTGACGACCAAGGGCTTGCGCAGCGTGCGCGAGAGTTCCTCGATTTTGCGCACGGCCTCGTTGTATGCCGCGTCGGCGTTGTCCTGGACATGGGCATTGGAAACGACCTTCAGGCGGTTGTTGACATGATCAAAGATCAGTAAGGTGTCGGTGATCATGAAATAGAGGTCGGGCAACTCCAGGGGATCCGGGTTGGTGTCGGGGAGATCCTCGAAAAAGCGGACGTGATCGTACCCGATGTAACCTACCGCGCCCCCGTGGAAATAAGGCATGCCCTCGACTTCAACCGGGGTATAGCCGGCCATGAGCTTGCGGAGTTCGCCGAGGGGGTAGTCCGACTCATAGGTCTCCGCTTCGCCGTCACGGGTGATCGTTACCGTGGTTCCGCGGGACTGAAATACGATGGAGGGGTTCGCTCCGAGAAAGCTATAGCGGCCCAGCGTGTCCGCCCGTTCGACGCTTTCCAGCAGAAAGGCGTGGGACTGACCGTCGGCAATCTTCATGTAGGCGGATACGGGCGTCTCGAGATCGGCCACGATATCGCGGTACACGGGAACCACGGCGCCGGGTTTGGCCAAGGCGCGGAATTCGTCCAAGGTGGGATGTATCATGCGTCGTCTTTCGGTTAGGGCTGCGTCTTAATCCTACGGGCTCCACGGGAGGCAAGGCAGTCAGCTGGCCGCCACGCCGTCGCCTGCGAGAACCACGGAGCCGTCCTCCAATACCTTGCGATAAAAGCACGAAGTTTCGTTGGTGTGGCATGCGGGTCCGCGGGGCTTGCATTTTAGTACCACGGCGTCGGCGTCGCAATCCACCCGAATCTCTTTTACGTCTAGCACATTGCCAGAGGATTCCCCCTTACGCCAAAGCTCTTGACGCGACCTCGACCAAAAGCACGCGATGCCCTCCTTTATCGTGGTCTCCAGGCTCTCGGGGTTCATGTGAGCCAGCATCAGGACCTGGCCGGAATCCTGATCTTGAACAACGGCGGTGACAAGCCCTTGGGGGTCGAGTTTAAGCATATCCAGAATCTGCATGGCGTCAATCTCCTTCCATGTGGAGCGAAACACGGGGCTAGCGCACAGAGCACGCGCTCACGAAGGCGGGGCCAAAGCAAAGCTTTTCGCGGCATGACGGCGTGACGCCCCCGGCCTCCTTTGTTCACATCCCCCTCGCCCCCTTCGAAGGGGGAATAATTCGTGCCGCCGGCATCTTGCCGGCACATAAGCCGCGTGGAAGGCGGTCCGTCCTGCCGGATGTGGATAACCAATGTGGTTGCTATAAGGGGGCTGGGGTGATGTCTTCTCCATCCCAACGAAAAACCCAACGATATCCCGCGCCACATCCTCTGCGCTAATCGAGCGCCGTCCTATAAGCCGCCACCGTATGAGGGGTACGTCCGTGACCCAAGCTCAAGGGCGCACGGGGACCCCGTGATCCGCAAGGTATTGTTTGGCTTCTTGTATCGTGTATTCCTGAAAATGAAAAATCGAGGCCGCCAGCGCCGCATCGGCTCCGCCTTCCTGCAAAGCCGCGCGGAGGTGCTCCAGGGAGCCTGCGCCTCCGCTGGCGATAACTGGGGCCTCTACGGCCTCGCTGACGGCGCGCGTGAGTTCAATATCGTAACCTTCTTTTACGCCGTCGCAGTCCATCGAGGTCAGGAGGATTTCGCCTGCGCCCCGCCGCTCGGCTTCCTGCGCCCAGGCGATGGGTTCGAGCTCCGTCTGGCGGCCTCCGTCCCGGCCGCCGTGGCTGTGCACCACATATCGGCCATCAATCTGTTTTGCATCGATGGCGACCACGATGCACTGGCAGCCAAACCGGCTGGAGGCCGCGCTGATGAAATCGGGGTCTTCAATGGCGGGCGTGTTGATGGAGACTTTGTCCGCGCCGGCCTTCAACAGCCGCCGGATATCGTCGATGGTGCGCACCCCGCCTCCCACACACAGCGGCATAAAACATTGTTCGGCGGTCCGCCGGACGACGTCGTACATGGTCTCGCGGTTGTCGGTTGAGGCTTGTATGTCGAGGAAGACCAGCTCGTCCGCCTTCTCTTCGTCATACCGCCGCGCAATCTCCACGGGATCCCCGGCGTCGCGCAGGCCGAGGAATTTAACACCCTTCACGACCCGGCCATTGGCCACGTCAAGGCAAGGAATAATACGTTTGGTTAACATCGTCTTGATTTCCCATGGGGACCCATCAAGGCTATTGCCTGATGGTCCCGGCTTCAGTCTTTGCTTTCGTCTTCGTCCGGCGGCGGCTCTGCTGGGGATTGAGTTGAGCCCGAGTTTTCCCCCCGCGCCCCCGCTTCGTCATCCTGTTCATCCTCAAGCTCATGGCGCAGTTCGGCTTCCCGCGCGGGGTGGAACGCGTCTGATGCGTCCTCCTCGTCCTCCTCGACAGGCAGGGCTTCCTCAAGCACGGTGGGAGGCGTTTCCCACTCCGGCTCGCTGGCCTCCCCGGCGTACTCCGAAGGGGGAGACTCAGCCAAACCAGGCGTTTGTTCTTCGCCTGAGGTTCCCTCTTCCTCCTCGTCAGAGGGCAGCGCCTCATTCATCAGACGGCTTTCGTCACCATCGATGATGATGCTTCGCACGTCTAGGGAGATGTCTGTCACTTCTTCGATCCCCAGAATGTTCAGCGCAGTATTCGCTAGGGTATCGCTGACGCGATTAGCCGTTTCGGCCGCGCTGCCTTGGGAGCTGGTGCGAAGATAGACCTCGCCCCGAATCGCCGCGCGGCGGCTATCCTTGCTGGGATAGACTTGGACGCGAATGTAATTCACTTCCGGCAACATGCTGGCCATCCGGTTCAGGGATTCCTCTACCGACCGCAATTGAATGGCCACGCGGCCATGAGCGCCCGGAACAATGATGCGTTTGCGGCCCCGTCCAATGCCGTCGGCGGGAAGAAGCCCCATGACCGCGAACACCGTGAGGGGAAGCCCAACGATCAGTTGCAGAAAAAGGCTTAAGAATCCCGTAGGCGGCTCAAAGAGATTGGAAACAAACTGCGCAACGGCCCCTACGCCCGGAATCCACGAAAACACCAACAGTAGCCCGCCGAGCAGGGCTATTCCACACATAAAACGCTGGACAATCAGGTGAAAGAGATTCATCCCGCATTCCTTTCAGACAGAGGCGGGGCAGGCGCTGCGTTATTGTCGAATTCGACATCGGCGATGTACACGTTGATCTGGCCCACCGGCTGGTCGGACATGCCGCGGATACCCGTGAGCACGGATTCCTGAATAGCCGGCCCCAGCGAACGCAAATCAGCGCCATAGTGAACGATCACGGATATGTCCAGGCGCAGACTGCCATCCTCTTCTAAACGCGAGACCACCCCCGGAACCTTAGTCATGCCCAAGCGTCCCGAGAAACCCGCGCTCATTCTCACCACGCCTTCCTGCCGCTGGGTTTCGTACGCGGCCACCTTGGCGTATACGGCCAAGTCTACCTCGTGCTTACCCAAGGCGACTGAGTCATTCATGGCAACGCTCTCCGCGCCCGGAATCCCAATTACTTCGTTTTCGTGAGGAAGCTATCGATAAGCGATGGAGTCAGTTCGCCGCTTCGAAAACTGTTGCTGCGCACAATGCGCGCGCAAAGCCGCGCCGTATTGCGCATTCCTTCCGTGGTAAACTCTTCCAGCGCGCCGCTCAACCGGCTAATAGCCTCGTTGCGATCGCGTCCGTGGGCGATCACCTTGGCCAATAAGCTGTCATAGTACCGCGGCACCACGTAGCCGGGAAAGATGTGGGTATCCACACGGATGCCGGGACCGCTTGGCAGGTGGCACCGGCCGATTTCCCCCGCGCAGGGCATGAAGTTGTTTTCGGGATCTTCGGCGTACACCCGGGCTTCGATAGCGTGCCCGCTGGGCCGGACTTGACTGTACCCGAGCGGCTCGCCGGCCGCGATACGCAGTTGCTCCTTTACAAGGTCGAGCCGTGTCACTTCCTCGGTCACGGGGTGCTCGACCTGAATCCGGGCGTTGAACTCGATAAAATAGAACTGGCCTTCATCCCCCAATAAGAATTCCACCGTGCCCGCGTTGGTGTAATTGATGGCCCGGGCGGCGCGTATCGCCGCCTTGGAGAGCTTGGACCGAAGCGAGCTAGATAGGACGGCGCAAGGCGTCTCCTCAATAAGCTTCTGGTGGCGGCGTTGAATGGTGCATTCCCGTTCACCCAAGGAAATGACATGCCCATGCTCATCGGCGAGGATTTGCACTTCCACGTGGCGCGCGTTTTCCAAAAACTTCTCGATATACACGCCGCTATCCCCAAAAGCGGCCTGAGCCTCCACCGTGGCCATGTTGACCGCGTTAGCCAGCGTCACGTCGTTGTGGGCGATGCGCATGCCTTTGCCGCCACCTCCCGCGGAGGCTTTCACAAGGACGGGGAAGCCAATCTCGTGGGCGATGCGCTGAGCCTCCTCCGGGTCTTGAACGAGACCCTCGCTCCCAGGCACCGTGGGCACGCCCGCTTCCTTGACCCGCTCGCGGCACAAAGACTTGTCGCCACTCACCGTGATGGCTTCGGGGGAAGGCCCGATGAAGGCAATGTTGCATTCGCGGCAAATGGTGGCGAACTTGGGACTTTCCGATAGAAAGCCATAGCCTGGGTGAATAGCTTGGGCGTCGCAGATCTCAGCGGCGGCTATCAAGCTGGGAATATGCAGATAACTCTCCGCGGCGCTCGCGGGCCCGATACAAATACTTTCGTCCGCCAGCGACGTGTGGAGCGAATGCTGGTCGGCGTCGGAATGAACCGCTATGGAGGCAATGCCCGCTTCCCGGCACGCACGAATGATGCGCACCGCGATTTCCCCCCGGTTGGCGATAAGTATGCGGCGAAACATTTACGTCTCCCGGCTTATTCTAGAGGCCGGACGGCGAACATGGGCTGGCCGTATTCCACGGGCTCCCCATTCTCGACCAGCACCTTTTCAATGACGCCTGAAAACTTGGCAGTCACTTCGTTCATGAGTTTCATGGCCTCGACAATACACACCGTCTGGTTTTCGCTAATGGTGTCCCCCGGCTTAACATAGGGAGGCTCACCCGGCGCGGGGGAGCCATAAAACACACCCACCATAGGCGAGTCGATTGTCATCAACCCTTCGTCGCTGTCTGCTGGCGCCGCCGTTTGCTGCGTGGCTTCTCCACTCGCCGGTTGCGCATGGTGCTGTTCCGCCGCCGTGGGGTGTCCCGTGTTCGGAGCGGGCAGGGGGGACGTATTAACGGAAGCCGGCTGACCCTTCTTCAGGCAAACCCGGCGGCCGGACTCCTCGATCTCGATTTCCCAAAGGCTCGAGTCTTCGAAGACCCGGATCAACTCTTGAAGCCTTTCGATATCCATGGACCACTCTCCACATATTCCGCTGTCTTTAGCGTCCGGCGGCATCGGGTGTCTAGCTAACTCGCTCGATGTACTGGCCGGTGCGCGTGTCGACCTTGATTACATCTCCCTCGTTCAAAAACAGCGGCACTTGGATGACGGCCCCTGTTTCCAATGTGGCCGATTTGGTGCCGCCTGTGGAACGGTCGCCCTGGACGCCGGGCGCGCATTCCGTGATTTGCAGGTCAACTTGCACGGGCACATTCACCATGAGGACTTTACCCTGGTAGAAAACAAGTCCCACAGGGCAGTTCTCCTTGAGATAGATGGATTTATCTCCCACCACATCACTGCCGACAGCGGTCTGCTCGTAGGTGTCGCGATGCATGAAATGATATACATCGTCATCGCTGTAAATAAACTGATAGGGTTCTTCTTCCAGGCGAGCCTCTTCCATGCGTTCGCCAGCGCGGAAATTCTTTTCCAAAACGCGGCCTGTCAGCGCGTTACGCAATTTGGTGCGCACGAAGGCCCCGCCTTTGCCGGGTTTCACATGCTGAAACTCGACGATCTCCATGAGTTCGCCGTCCTGCACAATAATCTTGCCGTTCTTAAAATCGCCCGTCGAAATCATGACGCGAGTATTTTCAGCTCCTTTTGGGTGCGGGTAAGCACGTTACATCCGTCTTGGGTTACAACAATAAGGTCTTCGATGCGGACCCCTCCTTGCCCAGGTACGTAGATGCCCGGCTCAATGGTAATAACCATCCCGGCTTCCAGGACGGCGTTTGTCTCGGGATTGAGTCTTGGCGCCTCGTGGATTTCGATACCAACCCCATGGCCAAGGCCGTGACCAAAATGAGGCCCGTGTCCGGCTTCAGAGATGATGTCGCGGGCCGCTGCATCGACGTCCCGGCAAGAAACGCCTGGCCGCACGGCGTCTATCGCTCGCCGCTGGGCGGCCAGGGTGAGTTCGTAGATCTCTTGGAACCACTGACCGGGCATCCTACCGAAAGCATACGTTCGAGTCAAGTCGGAGCAATATCCTTCCCGCCGGCATCCGAAATCCAATAGAACGATATCCCCTTCTTGCAAGGCGCGGTCGCCGGGCTCGCCATGGGGCAAGGAACTCCGCGCCCCGAACAACGCAATGGTGTCGAAAGAAGGCCCGGACGCTCCCCGCATCTTGAATTCATACTCAAAACGGGCCGCAAGTTCCCTCTCGGTGATACCAAGCCGCAATTCGGGAAGCAGATCACGGAGAACACCCTCCGCCAACTCAGAAGCGGCGCGCACGCGCGCGATCTCGGCCGCATCCTTGCGGCGCCGCAAGGGGGACACCATTTCCGGGGCCTCCTTGAAGACCTTCCCTGCGGCGCCCTCCAATGCGTTCAACTCGTCCACCGTCAAGTAATGGGGTTCGAAGCCCACTGCGGAAAGACCGCGCTCCGACACGGCTTCGGCCAGGCGCACGCCGAGTTTGCCTTTCACTTCTCTTATGGTGTACCCGCGGACTTGATGCCGGGCCTGTTCGGTGTATCGAAAATCGCAAAGGAAGAGGGCTTCGTCTGCCGTGATGAGAATGGCCGAGGCGGAGCCGCGAAAATCCGTCAGATACTGGTTCGTGGCCGGCGTAAGACTGATGAAGGCGTCGCCATTGCGTCATAGGCATCACAGACAGATATGATGCGGGCAATGAGGGGTAT
>JAWOFY010000458.1:0-7482 GCA_046497285.1 Candidatus Hydrogenedentota bacterium | reverse complement strand
CGAGAATCGCCTCGTCTTCGCGGGCGGCTGTTTCCGGCGAATGGTCGCTCATCGCTTTGCGCGCCTCAACAGGGTGGTCGGCTCATGGATGATCATGGGCGTTGAATCTGGCCAAGAGCGACGGTCATGTATCTCGAAGTGGCGTTCCGGCCTGATGGAAACAACCCGCCGAAGCGCCAAAAGCGTACGCCCTAATCGCCCCTCGAGATTCAACGCCTAAAACTTGATCTGGCTGCCTGGAAAATCCGCAAGGTTGAATTGGAGCCGTACGTCCCAGCCGCGCTCCCGGCGGCGGGCCCTGAGGGCCGCTTCCCAACAATGCAGTTTGCGCCGCACGCCATATTCTTGGCGGACGAGCCGGCTGCGCTCGAAATCGTAGCGGTGTTCAAAGGAGATGGCCCAGTTTTCATCGGGCCGGAATCCCATGCCATAGAGGATTTCGCGGTTGAACACCCTGTCCAACGTTTCCGTATACGCGAGGCCCGCCTTGGCGTGAAAGTCGCCTCCCAGCGCCCGGTCGTCGTAGTAGAGATAGCTCATAAGCCGCCGGTAACTACCGTATTGCGCGTTGAAACGGAACGTCTGCTCGGGGTCGAAGGGACGTCCGACGGCTCGCTCGAAGATTTCCAAGGCCGTGCGTTCAGTGAAAAAGGGTTCATCCAGATCCCGGCGATCGCTTGTCGTGTGATGTTCCCACGCCGTTAGAAATCCCCACCACGGACGAGGCCGCACATCCAACTCGGCTTCGTAATAGCTGGCCGAACGCAGCTCGGTCCAGAGGTCCTCCCCATGAAACAGCGATAACCGCCCCACCTGCCATACCTCCCCCGTTTCGGCGTCCCGCCCTTCCACGATGTTGTCGATCGTAGTATCAATCCGGGTCCGGCCGTAGACATTGTCGTAATAGTCAAAACGGGGTACGCGATCCAGGCCGAGCGTCGGCTTGGGCCGATAAGAGATCGTTACAGAGGGCTGCACGTAATGGCGAAAGCCCGAGAATCCCAAAGCCCCCTCGTATTCCCGGTGGAGCCGGGTCTGCACGGTCGCCCCAGTGAGCGCGGAAAACCGGGCATTGCTGCGGTCCGCCCGGAACTCCTTCGAGTAGTACGCGCCCTCCAACTCCACAAAAGGAGTCAACTTCGCCGCTTCATGTACCGGGAAATCGCCCGTGAACCGAGTGGTGTTGACCACACGGAACGCCCGGTCCTCCGCCGGATGGCGCTCATTGTAGCCCACAATAAGGTCGTTCGTGACATACAGCCCCTCCGCAAGCTCCCGCTCCAACAGATGGAAGGTGGCCTCGGGCAGGCGGGCGGTCTCGGTCACAAAGTCATTGGTGTTGGGGCGCACCGTCGCGGTGGCGATGAAGCCGGGACGGGTGTGGGCAATATTTACAAAGCTGCGGGGCTCGCTTCGGTCACTGAACTCGTCGAAGTAGAAGTCCTTGTAAAAGTTCTGGTCGGTCCACTGCTCGGAACGCGCCAGAAGCACCGTGTCGGGCCTCAGCTCCTGGCGGTGGGTCCAGTCGTAGTAGCCACGTTCCTCCGTGGTGTAAAGGGAGCGGAAATTGCCTTCGGACCGGTAGAGCCATGAACTGGGCTCAAGCATGTAGTCATAGCCACCGTCCAGCCCAAACCCCACGCCTTCTTCCTCCGTGGGATAAAGCCGCCCGCCCAAATCCACGTTCCGGTCCACGCTGAACCGCTGGCCGATGTTGGCGTAATACCCGAGAACCGCCCGGCGGCCGCTGTCGAATTCAAAGTTGAGATGCGCCGCTTCCCCGATGCGCTGGGTCCACCGCGGCCAATAAACGGGCGGACTCATGCCGAAGGCCTCCAGGCGGGCGCCTGTGCCCATGATGCGGTCATCCTCGCGAAACACCCCCTCGTCCAACAATATCCGGTAATGAGGGGGATCATGGTCGCACGTCGTCACCCACACCTCTTCGCCTTCAATGGAAGCCGGACCAAGAATGCGCAAGTGTTCGGCTCCAAAGTGAAAGATATCGGCTGTCCCCTTAATCCCCTCGGCTTCGCCCTTCTCAGCGTCGAAGTCGTAGTATAACCAGTCGGCTAGAAGTTCCCGCCTGGGTTCACGCAGATGGAAATCCCGCACTTCGACGGCTCCCCGTACGGATTGCGCCGGTTCCTCTCCCTCGACTTGAAACACTTCCGGCGCGTCCGCGGGAACATCGTCTTCCTCCTGCTGGGCCGGAGGAAACGTGTACTCCAGTTCATCCGCCATGAACCAAGCCTCTTCTTGCTCGGCCACAAAGCCGTGAAGCGCCCGAAAAACGCCGGCTTGCCGGCTGAAATACAGCGAACCAGCGTGCAAATCCGTGCGATCAAGCTGCATGTGCACATTGCCGGTCGCTTGAAGTTCGCCTGTTTGGGGGGAATATTCGAGGGAGTCCCCGTCAACCAGGTCGAAGAGTTCGCTCGGATCGGGCCGGCGGAAGCGCGTCTCCAACAGCCTTAGATCAAATCCTTCACCAAACACGTCTCCAAGCGCCGGCGGACCGGGTTCAAAGCCGTCCAAGGGCGACGGCTTCTGGAATTCAAAGGGGATTGCGCCATCTTCGGGCACGGTCCCTTCCGGCGCCAATTGGAAACGGCGGCTCCGCCTTGACGTAGGCCCGTCATCACTTTCTTCGATATCCGGGGGCACGTAGTCCAGCTTGGGGGGAGCGGATTCATCGCGAACGGCCCCGTCCGCAGCGGCTTGCTCGGGGGCCTCTGGCTGGCTACCGCCGTTGAATTGCGTGTAAGGCGCTCCTGGTGAGTTCTCCTTATTGGCGTGGGGCGAGCGGGGTGACGTCTCTTCGTCAACAGGCACAAGAATCGGACCCGCCGCCACCGCGGAGGCCACGCCCAACCAAAGTAGAACGCCGATGCACTTGCGAATCACCGTAACCTCACTTCTTCGCGCGTTGCCGCGCTTCTCGAACCGGTCGATGGTCCCCGAACCAGCCGGGAAGACATCGCGCCCCTCACCCGAATTGAGACGCCCGGCGCGGAGCCTCGGAAACATAAAAGTTACCCCATGACAACCCGATTAGTTCGGAAGAACGAACCAAAAAGCAGGTACGGATCGTTGGCTTTGGGAACGGGGCTGGGGAGACGTTTCGGGTTCGCCGCGCCGCTCCGGCTCCTCCGGAGGCTCGGAAGGCTCGGGCGTTTCGTCTTCATCTTCCTCCGCGGGCTCCGCCTCCACAAAGGGGGCAGGCTCCTCCCTTCGAGGCTCCTCCCTTTCGGGCGCCATCTCGCCGGGGGGCGCAAGGTCTTCCTGCTGCACGACACCTCCGCCCTGAGCCAGAACAAGTCCCGCTGTCAATAGTATCGCAGCCGCAATGTTGCCCATGCTTGTAGAATTACTCCGCTTTGAGTTCGGTTTGCTCCATGAAAGCCAAAGCGGCCTCCAAGGACTCAACGGCCTCGCCGCCGCCCATCGCCTGCACGGTCAGGCCGCCAGCGGCGTTGGCGAGACGGCCGCACCGTTCAAGGTCCCAGCCATTGATATACCCGTACAAGAATCCGCCACAGGCCGCATCGCCCGCCCCTGTTGTGTCAAGGGGGGTAACGTCGTATGCGGGCAGGCGCAAGGCGGTTCCCTCGCGATTCTTCAAGAACACCCCTTCAGGCCCCAGCTTGAGAACGGCCGCCTCGGCCCCAAACGAGAGGAAGAAATCGACAATTTCTTCCGGGCTCTGCTTGCCCGTGTAGCGCCGCGCCTCCTCCAAGCTGGACATCACCAGGTCCACGTGCGGCAGAGCGGCCTCAATATGCGGATACCAGATGCCTTTACCGTCGTAGACCGTGTCCATCGAGGTCTTAACGCCCATGGCCCGCACTTTTTCCATGATGCGGCCCATCGGCGGCCCATCCAACCCTGGCGTAATCGCGGGGCCGCCCCAATGAAAGACCTTGGCTTGTTTCACAAAATCCAGGTCAATGTCATCCTCGCTAACGGCGGCGTTGGCGCCCACTTGGTGAAGAAACGTCCGCTCCCCGTCGCTTCCCACCAGCACCACCGTCGCCGCGGACCCATGCGCGGGATCCGTGGTCACATGCTCCACGTTGACCCCGTCGCGCTTCAGCCTTGCACGCACATAATCCGCGAAGCCGTCCTCCCCCACCTTGCCGATGAAGCCCGCCGAAGCGCCAAACCGGCACAACACCGCCGCCGAGACCGCGGCCGGTCCGCCAAGGTGAATTTCCAATTGGGGAACAACCGTAAGTTGTCCCCGCTCGGGAAACGCATCGACAGGTTTCACCATGACATCCGCGCAAACCACCCCGACCGTCACCACATCCAAAGCCATCGCGTTTCGCTCCCCTTCCAACTGATTAATCCGTCAGGCAGGCCACCAGCGCCCCCAACAGGTGCGAGTATAGCACCACGCCGTATACTCCGCAAAAGCGTCCGGCCCTCATGAAAGAAGAGCGCCCATCCGTATCCTTATCCTGTGATGGAGGTTATTTTGACCGCCGCCGCGGGTGAGGGTATCATTGGCTTCTTGGGGAACCTAGATTCATCAATGGAAGGAGATCAAGCCGGCCCCGCCGGCGAGGATAAGCCGTGTTATGCCAATTCATCGTCTTCTATGGGTAGCGCCCAACTATATCGCCGTTATTCTCGTATCCGTTTGCATCGCCGCCGCGGGCGAGGCTCAAGAGGCGCCCCGCGCTGAAATCGAGGAACGGACACCGGCTGTTTCCGAGACGGACGAGGCCGTGCAGGCCATTGTACAGGCCCTTGAGGAACAAGAGGAAGAACTCGACCAGGCCTTGGCGCATCCAGCGGAGGAGCACGAACCCATCCATCTGGACCTGGCCACCGCCGTCGGCCGGGCGTTGGCCGATAATCCGCGCACCGCCATGGCGGAAAGCGAGGTGGATGCGGCGCAGGCCCGGCTGCGCCAGGCGCGTTCCGCGATGTTGCCGAATGTCTCGCTCCAATCGGCCTATACCTACCTCGATTACGACTACACCGATGTGGATCTTGGCGGCCAACTGCCCATTCTGGGAGCGGTGACGCGAACGCTAGGGAGTTCGGCTCTCTCAGGGCTTGTGCCGGACAAGGGCACCCGCACGGACCGGCTCCAGGCGCGGCAGGTCTTGTTTGCGGGAGGGAGCATCCGCGCCGCCGCGACCGCTTCGCGTTTTCTCGCCCAATCCAAGGAATGGCGGCGCGACGCGGAGTTGCAGGACCTCGCCTTCGAGGTCCGCGAGGCCTACTATAAAGCGCTGCTGACCGATTCCTTAATTCGCGTGGCCGAGGAAAGCGTGCACACCTTCGAACGCAATCTCCACGACGCCGAGGCCCTTTCCGAGCAAGGCATGGTGAGCCGGTTCGAAGTGTTGCGGGCGGAAACGGAGCTAAGCGCCCGGCAAGCGGACGCCACGGCGGCGCGCAACGCCCGGCGGCTGGCCCAATCCGACTTGCGCCGGCTGCTGCACATCCCTCAGGGAACGCCGTTGGTCTTGGAAGAGGATTTCGGCGGTTCGCCCACGCAGCAGCCCATCGAGGAAGCCGTGGCGGAGGCTATCGACCGGCGGCCCGAACTGAAGGCGTTGCGCGCGGCGCATCAGGCGGGCGAGGCCGATGTCCGCCGGACGCGGGGGGAGTTCCTGCCGCAAGTGGGGGCCTCGATGGAATACACCAACATCGACGGGGGCGCGGCCATCACGCCCGAGGGCTGGGGATTCAACGTAGGCGCGGAATGGGACCTGTACACCGGCGGACAACGCCGCGCCGGGACGCAGGAAGCCCGGGCCAACGTCCGGGGACTCACGCACGAGATTCGCGAGGTTGAACAGCTTGTCGAGCTGGAGGTCACCAACGCCTACATCGAATTGCGCGACGCCATGGAAGCGGTCCGCAGCGCGCGCGACACCGTGGAATGGGCGCGGGAAGGCCTGCGCATGGCCGAGATCCGCTTTCAAGAGGGCGTCGGGACCCAGTCGGAATTGCTCGAGGCCGAACTCGCGCTTACCGATGCCGAGACCCGTCTCGCCGAGGCCCTACACGACTTTTCCGTGGCCTCCGCCGCCCTCGACAAAGCGCTCGGCCGGCCTGTGGAGGACTTGGCCGCGCCGGATTCCAGCCCCAACACGGCGGCCCCGGAATCGTCCGCGTCCGTAGACAGCGTGGAGCAGGGAGCCTCCCGGCAGACGCCTGCTTCCCCCCCTTCGGCCGGGAGAGCAGACGCGTATGCCGGGGCGATTCTGAGGCCCATTGAGTGAGCCGCCCGGGCGTGCGTGAGTTGGATATGGCGCACCGGACAACCCTGAACAACGTGCCCCAGTCGCCGCATAAGGACGCTGCTCCAGGAAACAACATCCCCCTTATTCCCCCTTCCAAGGGGGTGGCCCGAAGGGCCGGGGGATGTAAACACCCGCCACACCACCTTATCCGGGGATTGGGGAATGTGTGAGTCGCTTGAAAGGCGAGCTGGCGATTTCATACTATGGACCGCAGATGCCATTGGTTCGCGCCGCGCGTTTAGGCCGCAAGCGGTCAGGCGCCGCCAAGCCCGCTAAACGGGGTAAGGGGAAAAAAGGGGAACCTGTCGTTTCCCGTGTGGCATCCCTCGCATATCTATTGGAGATAATCCGAGAACACAGCCGGCCAACTAGGGAAAGCGGAGTAGACATGACAAGAATACACAACAAAGGTATGTCCCGGCGGCAATTTCTGCGCACGATGGGCGCCGCCGGCGCGGCGTTAACGGTCCTCCCCGGCCATCTTCGCGCAGGCGCCGCCGCGAATAGCAAACTCCAGGTGGCGAGCATTGGCACGGACCGCAACTTGCCCGCCTTAATGGGAAGCGGGAACATGGAATTGGTGGCCTTGTGCGACGTGGACCATAATCTGTTGGAGAATATCGGCGCTGAGTACCCCGACGCCCGCCGGTTCACGGATTGGCGGGAGTTGTTCGACGTCATGGGGGACGAGATTGACGCCGTGCATGTGCCCACGCCCGACCACTCCCATGCGGGACCGGCGATGCGCGCGATCAACATGGGCAAACACGCCTTTGTCGAGAAGCCCCTGACGCGTCAAGTCCACGAGGCGCGCCAATTGAGGCTGGCGGCGCAAAGGGAAGGCGTGGTAACGCAGATGGGCATCCAAATCCATTCCTCCGCCAATTACCGCAACGCCGTGGAGATCATCCAGTCCGGCGCCATCGGCCGGGTCAAGGAAGTCCACAGCTGGAGCGACAAGACATGGGGACGCGCCGAAGACGGCTTACCCGATAACACCGAGGACCCGCCAGACACCCTGAACTGGGATGCGTGGATTGGCCCCACTGAATGGCGCGAATATGCCCCAGGCCACTATCACCTGAACGAGTGGCGGCGTTGGCTGCAATTTGGCTGTGGAACCATGGGCGACATGGGAATCCATATCCTGGATCCCGTCGTGGGCTCCTTGGAGCTTGGCCCCCCAACGACCATCCTTTCCCAAAGCCCGCCGCCC
>JAWOFY010000366.1:0-8815 GCA_046497285.1 Candidatus Hydrogenedentota bacterium | reverse complement strand
CGCCGATAGGATCTGAGCTTGGAGACGTGGCCTGATGGCGCCTTGTCCATGCCGGCGCTTATCTGGAAGTTTGTCGAGAGCGCGGGTTAAGCTGCGACAGCAGCTTGCCGATATCAGAAACGAAGAACGTCTTTTACTTGGGTGCGCGACTTGCAAAAAGTGAATTCGACGCTTGTTCTGCCGCTAAATGGCGATGGAGACACGCGTTCTGGGCTCATTGTGGAGCGATTTGGAGCATAATTTGCCCGCTTTGAGAGGGCTTTCGCAAGTCGATGAGGCAACTAGTGATACAAGAACTGCGGTTTGACCGAAGAACCGGCTTTTACCTCCAGAAGTAGGGTGAAGCTGCGAGGCGGGGAAGGTTATACCCTGACATGCCGCCGTACTTGGTCAAGTGCAGCCGCATATATTGAATATGGCGTGGGTAAGGTGGGGCGCGTAGTGACATGGCATGCTGGGAGAACGTGTGGGGCCTTGGCCGTACAGCGGGACGGACCTAGGTCCTGCGTCTTCCTATGGCTCTGGCGCCGCCCGCGACAGGCACAGGGTGGGGATACTGAATGACACAAGACAATGGCGCCACTGCTACGATTCTTGTCGTTGACGATCTTGAAGAAAACGTACATTTTCTCACCAGAGTGCTGCAGCCCAAAGGCTACGGGGTGTATTCGGCATATGATGGGGAAGAAGCCCTGGACGCCGTGGCGAAATACGCCCCGGACATTATCCTGTTGGATTTGGTGCTTCCCAAGCTTGGCGGGATCGAGGTGTGCCGGCGGTTGAAGGCCGATAGTGGGACCTATCACATTCCCATTGTGGTCATCACCGGGGTATCGGAACGCGATACGAATCTACAGGCCATAGACGTAGGCGCGGACGATTACCTCGTCAAACCGGTGGACGCGCCCATGCTCCACGCCCGGATCCGCAGTTGCTTGCGCGCGAAGTCCCTTCAGGACCAGGTCTTCGAGTACCAACATAAGCTTGAGGAAGCCAATCACAACTTGGAGGAGCGCATCCGGGAGCGTACGCGCCAGCTTGAACGCACCCAGCACGTGACGGTGTTTTCACTGGCGCGGCTAGCGGAATCGCGCGACACGGAGACGGGCGAACACCTCAGCCGCATCCGGCGTTATGTCCAGGTGTTGGCGCAACAGCTCGCCGAGTCGAGCGAATACGCCGAGGTCATTGATGAGGCCTTCCTGCGCGAACTCTTCCATTCGAGTCCGTTGCACGACATCGGCAAGGTGGGGATCCCGGACCAGATCCTGTTGAAGCCGGGCAAGCTTACGCACGAAGAATTCGAGATCATGAAGCTCCACGCGGTAATCGGCGGGGATACGTTGAAAGCCGCCGATATCGAGGCCGGCAAGGACTCGTTCCTCAGCATGGGCCGGGATATCGCGTATTACCACCATGAGAAATGGAACGGCAAGGGGTACCCCTCTGGCTTGAAGGGGAACGAGATTCCGCTGGCGGCGCGCATTGTGGCCCTGTGCGACACCTACGACGCCTTGACCTCCCGCAGGCCGTACAAAGAGGCCTTTACCCACGAATTCGCCAAGGAAATCATCGTTCCCGAGCGGGGCGAACAATTCGAGCCGGCGATTGTGGATGCGTTCCTGGCGGTCGAACACCGATTCCGGGCCATTCAACAGGCCTTGAGAGACACGGGCCGGCCCTCTCACATTGAGGAACTCGTTCAGAATCTCGCCTCGATACGGGAATGCGTCGCGGAGTAAACCGTAGGAGAATGAGAGAGGAATTTGGCGTGGCGGACGAGCGTCATAACGCGTTCCGGATCTCTTCGATTCCCGCCGGCAGCGCTTTCACGCAACGAAAACCCACATAGGTGCGCTTCGCCTCGAAGCGCTCGGCAAAGCGAGAAGCCAGCGCCGCTCCCCGCTGAAAGTTACCCCCGCGCACAACGACGGGAACGCCGAAGGTCATCCATTCCTCGGGCGAGTCCCCCTCGGCCGTGGGCATGATCTGATCCCGGGGGCGCGTAGGGGTTCGCGTCCATTCCGAAACGTTGCCCGCCATATCCAACACCCCGTAAGGCGTTTCGTCCATCTCGAAGACGCCCACGGGCGCGAGTTCGCCCGTCCCCATGTTGGCGGCCTCCTCTTCCCATTCGGCGCCCCAGGGAAATGGCGCCGGCGGTCTGGTGTCGCCCACGGCGGCGCGCGCCCATTCAGCGTCGGTGGGCAGCCGTTTGTCCGCCCACGCCGCGTAGGCCATGGCGTCATACAGGGTGATCCTCGTCACGGGATACTCCCCGGGCCACTGCCTGGAATTGGGCGCGGTGCGCCAGCCGGTATCCTCGCTGAACTCGCGATAAGCTTCCATGGTCACCTCGGTGCGGTCCATGAAAAAGCCGGGCAACACCACCCCTTCGCCGGTCTCGGCGTTCAACAAGGCGTGACCGGGCGGAATGAACACCATCCCCTCCGGCCGCAACGCCACGCCCAGCGCGTATTGCAGCCCCTCCCAGCCGAGCTGAAGGGCTTCGGGGGAACGGCCCGCGTGCCCCGCGGTTGCGGCTCTCTCCCAACGCTGCTCCGCCATGCCCAGATAATGCTCCAGCCGTTCGTCTCCCTCGGCGCGATCGCGGCCCACGCTCATGGCCTCCTCCGTGAGTTCCCGCAACAGCGTGAATTTCGGCCCGGGCGCTTCGGAAGCCTCCGGCGGCGGGTCCGCGGCCTCCGCTTGGGCTTCCACGACGGCCATCCTGCGATGCTCCTCGGCCTGCCACAGGCCCCACCCCGCCAAGGCCAACATAGCGGCGGCCAGTAAGACGCCGGCGGCGCGCCGAGCCCACGGCCGCGCCCCCCGGAACACCCCCGCTTTTCCGAAAGGAGCGGCGTGATCGCGGTTGAGCAAGGGTTGAAGCGCCTGGCGCAATTCGTGAACGGATTGATAGCGGTTCTCGGGCTCTTTTTCGGTGCATTTGATGACGATGGTCTCCAGCTCAGGGGACGCGTCCGAACGCACCGCGCTCAAGGGTTTGCCCATGCCGGTGGGCAGGCCGCCCGTGAGCATTTCATAAATGAGAACACCTAGGCTGTAGATGTCGGCCCGCCCATCCACGCTCCGGCTGTCCTTGAATTGCTCCGGCGACATATAGTGCGGCGTACCCATTACCATGGAGGTGGCGGTGAGATTGGATTTGGCCATGAGCTTGGAAATGCCGAAATCCATAATCTTGACTTCACCGCTGTCGCCGATCATCACGTTCTCGGGCTTAATGTCTCGGTGAACCGTGTACTGGTGCGCATATTCCAGGGCCTCACAGATGCCGTCCGCCATCCTCAAGGTCATTTCGACGGACAACCACTGCCCTCCCCCCTGATGCTCTATCAGGCTACGCAACGATCGTCCCCGGAGGTATTCCATCGAGATGTAGAGGACGCCTTCGGTCATCCCGATGTCGTGAACGCGGACGATGTTGGGATGGGCGAGCTTACGGGCGATGCGCGCCTCGTTGTAAAAGCGGTTTACGACCACCTTGTCCCGGACGAACTGCGGCAGAAGCATCTTGAGCGCCACCTCTTCATTCAGGACGTTGTCATGCGCTTTGTAGATGCAGCCCATCCCGCCCCGGCCGATCATTTCGATGATCGTGTAGCGGTTGGCCAACACCTTGCCGCGGGGAAACGTGATGTGGGGTTGTTTTTTGCGGGAGGCCTGGTTCGGCCGGCCGCCGCTCCCCGCCGGCTGTCCCTGTTGTTTGGGGCCTTCGGCGGACAGCGGAGCGTTGCACTGCTCGCAGTGCGTTTGATTAGGTGGATTGCTGGTCCCGCACGTAGGACACTCGATCTGTGTCATCCGGTTGAGGGTATCCTCTGCCGCGTGAGCGGCTCATTTTGACCATTGGGGCGCTGGTAAGTGGAGCATTATCAAACCGCACAGCTCCCTAGTATTGTACCTAATGAGGGCCGAAAGCCGGTAAATCCGGCGTCGATTTCATTAATCCCGTGCGTTTTTGGTATAGTTCAACTTCAAAAGTGGCGGATGCTGGTCCGCGCCGCGCTTATGGAAAACCCTTGGGGTCTCTGTCTCTTGCGAAACGGGTGACGCCTTTTCCGTGCAGACCGGCGTTGCTGTTGTGTACAAAAACTTTTCGCCCCCACGTTGAATTGAGGAGTGTTTCTTGGATTTCGAAAACATCAACTGGGCAGTAATCCTGCTCCAGTACGGCGTCTTGCTGTTTTCGTTGTGTTTTCACGAAACGGCTCACGCCTGGATGGCCGAACGCTGTGGGGATCCCTCGGCCCGCTTGTTGGGCCGCATCACCCTTAACCCCATGGCCCACGCGGATCCCATCGGAACCGTGGTGATGCCGTTGATCATGATGGTGTTCGGTTTTCCGTTTCTGTTTGGCTGGGCCAAGCCCGTGCCGTTCAATCCGGTCAACTTGAACAATATTCGCCGCGATCCCGTTCTCATCGCCGTGGCCGGCCCAGCCTCGAATGTGGTCATCGCACTCGTAACGGCCGTCCTGTTGAAGGTTGTTGTGGTGATTAGCGGGGGATTCGAAGCCCAGGGAGGCCCCATCCCGGATCCCGTGGCCATGGTGGCGGCGTATCTCATTTTGATCAACCTCGTGCTGTTCACGTTTAATCTGATTCCGGTGCCTCCCTTGGATGGCCATTATGTGCTGGGATACTTGCTGCCGCCCAAGGGAGAGGAAATGCTGCAACAGATTGGTCCGATGGGCATCGTGATCGCCATACTGCTGGCGCGTCCCTTATTGAGCACCTTTGTGCCTATCTTTCTGCTGCCCTTCATGTTGTTTCTCCCGGAACTTAACATCGGCTTGAACCTGATGTATGAGGCCAGATGAACGGCGGCAAGGCGGCCCCCGCCGGGAACGCAACCACGGTGTGAGTCAAGCCTTCATCTGAAACTTTGCCTACCTCTGTTACTCCCATGGATTGTAAGAGGCTAAGGAGCGAACCATGGATTTACCAAAGAAATACGACGCGCATCAACTCGAAGACAAGTGGAGCAATCACTGGGTCGAATCTGGGATTCACGCGTGGGACCCCGACCGCCCCCGCGAAGAGACCTTTGTGGTGGATACGCCGCCGCCGACCGTGAGCGGCTCCCTTCACGTGGGCCATATTTTCAGCTATTCCCATCAGGATTTCATCGTACGCTTTCAGCGCATGCGGGGCAAAAACATCTTCTTCCCCATCGGCTGGGACGACAACGGTCTGCCCACCGAGCGCCGCGTGCAGAATCTGTACAACGTCCGTTGCGAACCCCATCTCCATTACGATCCCCACTACAAAGGGGAGCGCGGCAAAAAGGGAACGCCCGAGGCTATCAGCCGAAAGAATTTCATCGAACTCTGCCACGAGGTGACCAAGGAAGACGAGGAAGTGTTCCGCCGGTTGTGGACGCGCCTCGGCATGTCCTACGACTGGGACCTCGAATACGCCACCATCGATGACCATTGCCGCAAAACCTCGCAGTACAGCTTCATCGAACTCATTAAGCAGGGCGAGATTTATCAGGACGAGCGGCCCGTCATGTGGGATGTGGACTTCCAAACCGCCATCGCGCAAGCCGAGGTGGCGGATAAGGAGCGGGAGAGCGCGTTCCACTACCTGCGCTTCGGGATCGAGGGTGCGGACGAACATGTGGTCATCGCCACGACCCGGCCGGAGCTGTTGCCCGCTTGCGTGGCGGTGCTGGTTCACCCCGAGGACGAGCGCTACAAACACCTCGTGGGCAACAACGCCCTGACGCCGCTGTTCCAGGCGCCCGTGCCCATCATGGCGGATCCCAAGGCCGACCCCGAAAAGGGCACCGGCATCGTGATGGTGTGCACGTTCGGAGACCAAACCGATATTGAGTGGTGGCAAGCGTTTGATTTGCCCACCCGCCAGGTGGTGGGTAAAGACGGCCGGTTGTTGCCCGTGACCTTTGGCGAAGCCGGATGGGAAAGCCGGGACGCCGCGCAAGCCAACCAAGTCTACGGCGAAATCCAGGGTTTACCCTTGCCTAAGGCGCGGAAGCGGCTGGTTGAGATCTTCGAAGAGAGCGGCGGCGTCATCGACCGGCCTTCGGAGCGGATTGCCCAGACCGTGCGCGTTTTTGAGAAAGGCGACCATCCCCTCGAACTCATCCCTGCCCGCCAATGGTTCGCCAAAATCATGGATAAGAAGGAGACGCTCCTCGAACAAGGCCGCAAGATCGCGTGGCATCCCCCGCATATGCAGCTCCGCTACGAGCATTGGGTGGAAGGCCTCAACCAAGACTGGTGCATGAGCCGGCAACGCTTCTTCGGCGTCCCGATCCCCGTGTGGTACTGCATCGCTGACGACGGCCGCGTGGACTACAACGCGCGCATCCTGCCCACGGCGGAACAGCTTCCCGTGGATCCGCTGGATGACGCGCCCGCCGGCTTTGCCGAGGAGCAGCGCGATCAGCCCGGCGGCTTCACCGGCGATCCCGACGTGATGGACACCTGGGCCACGAGTTCGCTGTCGCCGCAGATCTGCACGAACTGGGTGAACGATGCGGAACAACACCAAAAGCTCTTCCCCATGGACATCCGGCCGCAAAGCCACGAGATCATCCGGACATGGGCGTTCTACGCCATCGTGAAGGCGTATACTCACGAGAAAAGGATCCCGTGGGAGAATGTGGTTATTAGCGGCTGGATCCTGGACCCCGAGCGCAAGAAGATGTCGAAGAGCCACGGCAACGTGGTGACGCCCGAACCGCTCATCGAGCAATTCGGCGCGGACAGCGTGCGCTATTGGGCGGCGCGGGCCCGGCTTGGCGTGGATACCGCCTACGACGAGCAGGTCTTCCGCGTGGGTAAACGCCTATGCACCAAACTGTTCAACGCCAGCAAATTCGCGCTGGGCCGCTTCGCCGACCTCGACCGCGCGCAATTAACGCCAGACCAAGTCACGGCGGAGATTGATCGCGCGGTTATCGCCGAGCTGCGCCCTCTTATCGAGCGCGCGACAGAGGCCTTCGACCGGTTCGACTACGCCCAGGCCTTGAGTCTCACGGAGGACTTCTTCTGGCGTACCTTCTGTGACAACTACCTCGAACTGGCCAAGCCCCGGACGTACGATGAGGGCCTGACGGAGGGCCGTCTGAGCGCGGCGGCGACGCTGCGCCTCATGCACCGGGCGCTCACCCGGATGCTGGCGCCTTTCCTGCCCTTCCTTACCGAGGAGGTGTGGAACTGGGCCTACGCGAATGATGACGACATGCGATTCTCCATTCATCTTAGTCCTTGGCCGTCACTGGAGGAGTTCGCGGCCATCCCGGAACCCGCGTCCGCGGACACCTACGCCAGCGCCCTGGCCGTCATCGACGCCGTGCGCAAGGCCAAGGCCGAGGCGAGCCTCAGCATGAAGGCCCCCGTGCCGCGCGTGGCCATCGCGGGTCCATCGCAAACCCTTGCCGCGTTCGAGGCCGCGCGCGATGACGTGTGCCGCATGCTTCACATCGAGGCCCTGGAGACTGCGGAAGGCGCGCCCGAACAGGGGCTGCTTGACGTGGAAACCAGCCTCGCGCAAAGTCCCGCCGAAGGCTAACCGATTGTGCAAATTGACATCCCCCTAATCCCTTTCCGAGGGATTAGGGGGATGCCGTGTTACAGGGGGTTACGCCTTATCCTTCATGGTCCACGCGGACATCCCGCATGGACAAAGCGTGGGCCGCCGCCTCGGCGATGGTTTCGTCATCGCTTTCGGCGAGTTCCTCTAGCCGTTCGCGGGCAGCCGGGGCTTCTTCCATGGCTATGGCGTGGATGAGCGACACGGCTACGTCGCCTTCCGCGTCTTCAACCGCGTCCAGCATGGCCGCCAGCCCCGCATCGCCGGGGATGCGGATGAGCGCGTCGCAAGCTTCATCCACAAACACGGGCTCGGTTAGCCATTCCGCGATGGCGGGGACGTGGTCCTCGCTGGCGCACAGGCCAAGGAGATAAAGGGCCTCCCGCGCCACGCGGTCCGAGGGATCGTCCTCAAGCAGCTCCACCAAGGCTTCCGCCATCGCATCCCGAGCCGCTTCATCGTTGTGGGGCCGGGCGCTTTCGTGGACGATGTTGCGCAAGCTCCACTTCGCCGCGATGTATACGTCGCGATTCTCGTGGTCGAACAACGCCGCCACGGGCGCCACGGCCTCGGGGCCGAATTTCGCCGCGTGCTCGCGGGCTTCCAAGCGTAGGTCGGCGTCGGCGGCGAATTCCGCCGTGACTTCCAGCCATTCGCCCTCTTCTTGATCCTCGCTCGCGCCACGGAACTCGATACCGGCGAGATCGATGTGGAGGTTGTCGTCCACGTCCGGATCAGCTTCATAGAAGACGTAGCGGAAGGTCCCCTCGTGATCGATATCAAAGGTGGTCCATTCGCCGCCGGGTTGCGGCTCCTCAATCGTCATCAAGGGGACGGCGTCGCCTCGGTTGGGATCACCGTTTGGCGTGGGATCGAAGGCCTCGGGATCGAACTCGTTCGCGCCGTAGATGGTGGCTCCCACGCCGCGTTCTTCATAGCCTTCGCGCGGGGCATACCGTACGCCGGTGATGCGCTTCGCCTCGCCCTCTCCCAAGTCCAGTCCGGCCCACAACAAGGGGCCGCCATCGGGAGAATGAGCAAAATTGTTCAGATCGCCGTCAAACGCCGCCTCAACGCTCCAGTCCGGGTTGGCGCCATAGTACCCGTCAAAGCCGATGATCTCATAGCCGTGCGGCGAATCGACGTTCCACCCATCCCCGGACGTGAGCATCTCCACCAGTTCATCCACTGTTTCCGGGGCCTCTCCGACAGCCGCTTGACCCATG
>JAWOFY010000263.1:0-3504 GCA_046497285.1 Candidatus Hydrogenedentota bacterium | reverse complement strand
TCCCTTTCCGCAAAGCGGCGTGATAGAGGTCTTGGGGTTCGGTAAAGCTCTCCGGGCAGCCAATCTTTTGCATGATCCAAAGATTGGGACGCTTGGACCATTTGGAGTGGCAGTGAAGATCAATGCGCATTGGAGGATTCTCCCGTTGCTGTGGCCGCAAACTTCTATATCCGTTATGCTACCCGAAAATTGTTAAAGGTGAATGAGAAAGCCATAACATTTCCGTTAGATGTTTGGAGGATCCAATTCACGCACATGGATGTGGCGGAACCACACTTCGCCGCCATGGTCTTGTAGTAGAACGTAACCCTCCCGGGGAGCCTCGGCGAAAGGTGTGTCGAACTTTCCCAGCGGCATTGTCATTTTGCCAAGGTCTGCGTCGATAACTCTCCAGCCGTTAAGCGTAACTTCGACTTCATGTCCCTCTACTCTTATCTCCAGCGAGTTCCATTCACCCGGCTGCTGGGACAAGTTGAACATGGGCGTGACAACGTCGTAGATGGCGCCCGTGCGGCGGGTATTGGGGGGCTTGCCGTGGTCGTCCAGGATCTGCACCTCGAATCCTCGGTGGCCTCCCGCCGGATATTGGCTCCGAAGAAACACTCCGCTATTGGCCCAGCCGCTAACCTTGAATTGAAGATATAGTTCGAAGTTGGCGAAAGATTGCTTGGTGTATCCCACGTAGCGAAGGGGATAGACCGATCGGCCCGGGATGTGTAGTGTGTGGTTCGATATGGAAAAGATCTCGCGGTCGTCGGTGACATTTTCCCAGTATTCTCGCCGCTCCTCAGAAAGCAGGTCGATCCAGCCTGCGCCGTTTGGAGGGGGCACGGCTTCGCCTTGGGGTTGAGGCCGCCCGGCGCATCCCGCGCTGAGCATAATCACGGCCGCCAACACAAAGGCCTTCTTCAATCCTTGGCCGCATGGAATTGCGCTACGCATCGTCAAAGTCCCTTTCTTCAAGTTATCCCAACCAAGTATGTGCATGAAACGCTGCTTTCCTATATCGTACAAGATTGCCATTACGAAATGGTTAGCCGGTTTAAAAACACGTGACGCAGCTCTCTGCCGTGACTTCGTTTGTCAGTCAGGTCTCGATTCGATGGCTCCCTTGCGCACTGAGGAATTGAATGCGGATTGTCAGGGAGCGGCAAGGGCCCAAGTCCAGCGGAGAGTTTGACGAGCGCCGGCGCATCCGCTATACTCGCATGACAGCAAATTAACTCGAAGCAATCAAGAAAGGAGGATCATCGGCCCAGTTTTCGAGCCATTCCGTTGAGTTTTCCCGCCATTGGCGGGCTGAAACCATCGGCTGTGGGTATTCGGAAGTACGGTTAAAGTCCGTCGCAGACGCGCTGCTGTAACCGGGTACGAACGCCGCAGGAGCCACTGTCCTGGAAAAAAGGGGATGGGAAGGCGCGGTTAGTAGGAGGATCCGGAAGCCAGAAAACCTGCCCACACGCCTCGTGCAAACGACAACTTCGCGAGAAAAGTTGGCATGGGATAAGCGCCTTCCCGCTCATTCCTGCCTTTTTTCTCTCTTCCCAATTCTAGTTCAATAACTGAAACGGCGGCGCCTCGGGCGTATTCATCCCGGGACGGCGCGCTGTTCTGCATGTGTCTGAGGAGGAGTGATCTCAATGACGAACCATATTACTTCTGTCGCTATTGGTGTTATTTCGTGTTTTGCGCTGGCGCTGGGGGCGGCGGCGGAGCTTCCCGGCTACACTCCCATGCCCGGTTTTCCGGAGGAGGCCCGTGGCGTTGGGGGGATAGCGGTGGACGCCTTGGGCGATGGCCGTTTCGTCGCGTGGGACGGGGACCGCATCTTTGTTGAGGCGGAGGCTGGCGCGGGCGTGTTCTCTGTCGCGGCCGAAGGCGTGCAGGGCGACCCCGCCTTCATCGAGGTTCACCCGGACGGCGAGACCGCCTTGCTGGGAGCGGGGTTCAACGGCGATATGTACCTCGTGGACATGAACGATCCGGGCGAGCCGGAGGTCTTCCTCAACACCACCAACAACTTCGCGGGCGCCTGGATCAACACCAGCCAGTTCCTGTTTGACCGCGCCATGCCCAACGACAACGGCGACGCGATCCCCGAATTGGCCATCCTTGATGTGACGGGTGAACCGGAAGTGCGCACGGTGGTGGCGGACAAGGGGACGTGGTCGGCGGGGGTGGTTACATCGCCCTGCGGCTACTACGCCTACACGAGCGACGGGATGGACGGAACAACGGTGCGCTATGAGGTGAATGCGCTCAGGGAGGCCTTCGAAACCGAAACCCCGCTGGATTGGGAGACGGACGGCGTTGAGCTGGGCGCCTTCAGCACCTCGGGCCCTTCGGCTCACACCGACTTGGACACGGTGATCTTTGGGAACTTCGGAAACATCCAGTTCGTGGATGGGGAAACCGGAGATGAATTGGGAACGGCCGATCCGTCTTTTGAAGGCGGCCATATGTATCAAACGGCGTATAACCGCCTGACTGGGCGCATCCTTGTTATCGGGACGGTGTTTAGTGACGTCCCGCTGCTGAGCGCGTGGATTTCGGAGACGCCTTTCGAGGGCCTCCCGTTTGGCGACATCACCCGCACCGGCGCGGTTGACGCTCGAGACATTCAGACGGTCATCAACGTCGTGCTCGGCATCGAGGACCCGGATTCCCGCCTGGGCGCCATGGCGGACGTGACCCGCACCGGCGCCGTGAACGCCGCGGATATCCAGACGGTCATCAACGTGGTGCTTGGAATTGAGTAGGCATCCAGCTCCGCATACCCCATTCGAGGCGCCGGTCATGCAACGCATACTCTCAGCCCTGACGGCTGCGCTGGCCGTCCTGGCTTTCACCGCAAGCGCACAGGATCCGAACGACCCCTTCGCGGCCGAGGTGATCGCCTACGAACCGGCGGGCGATGTAGCTCCCTACGACGATCCGGCCAAGGCCTTGGGCCCGCCCCGGGGCTTTGGCCCCATGGTTCCCAACAACGACACCATCGTTAGTCTCGGGGCCGCCGGGGGCAGCATCACCCTGCGCATGGCGAATCCCGTTGTGCAGGACCCCGCCAATCCCATGGGGCTCGACTTCATTGTGTGGTCCAACGCCTTTTGGGTAGGCGGCGATCCGCAACGGCGTTATCAAGAACCGGCTATTGTTGAGATAGCGCAAGACCCGGACGGTCCTTGGTACTTCATCCCCGGAAGCCGAGGATTTGAGCCAGAGCCGTTCCCGCGGGTCGAGGAGCCGCCAGGCTTCACCAACGAGACTGTTCCCGAGCTGCTGGCGGGCAGTATCTATAACCCGAACGCGATGGATGGTGATCCCGATACGAACGACATCCAGTACAACTGGGGTTACGCCAAGTTGTCGCCCACCATGCAGCCGTACCTGGACAACTATGTGCGGCCCTCCGATCCGTTGCGCGTGCAGCATACGCCCGGGGCCGGCGGGGGCGACGCCTTCGCGATTGAATGGGCCGTGGACGCCAATGGAGAACCGGCCGGC
>JAWOFY010000084.1:0-4336 GCA_046497285.1 Candidatus Hydrogenedentota bacterium | reverse complement strand
GCTGGATCGGGGGCGATGCCGAGGGTTGGGAACGCGCCCCCTATTGGCTTGACGGCCTCGTACCGCTCGCGTGGCTGTTGGACGACGACGAACTCAAGGCGAAGGCGCACGAGTGGATCGATTACATCCTCGAGAATCAGCATGACGACGGCTGGCTCGGCCCCTTGCAGAGTCCGGGCTATCAGGAGCGGGATCCGTGGCCGAACTACGTCATGCTGAAAGTCCTCACTCAGTATGAAAGCGCAACAGGAGACGAACGCGTGCAGCCCGCCATGATGGCGTTTCTTCGCACGTTGGACGACCAGCTCGACGAGCGGCCGTTGTTCGATTGGAACCGGTTTCGGTGGCACGACCTCGTGATTACCATCCACGAGTTATACGAACGGACGGAGGAAGAATGGCTGCTGGAACTGGCGGAGCAAGCCCATGAGCAGGGATACGACTGGCTCACCCACTTCGAGGACTTGCCCTACAAAGAACGGGCGGACTCATGGGAGTACGAGAACCACGTCGTGAACCACGGCATGGCCGTTAAGACGCCGGCGCTCTGGTACCGCCATACGGGCGACGCTGCGTATAAGAATCTAGTGCTTGGGGCCATCGCCGAGCTCGATGAGTATCACGGCCAGGTCACGGGCATGTTCACGGGCGACGAGAGCCTGGCGGGGAAAATGCCTTCCCAAGGGACGGAGACATGCGCCGTGGTCGAATTCATGTACAGCCTGGAAGTGGCGTTGGCCATCACGGGTGAACCGGCGTTGGGCGATCGGCTCGAACGCATTGCGTTCAACAATTTGCCCGCTCCCTTCAAGCCCGACATGTGGGCTCGGCAATATGTGCAACAGGCTAACTTCGCAGTGAGCCGCGTAAGCGAGGATCGCATCTACACCACCAATGGGCCGAATGCGAATGTTTACGGGGTGGACAGCCATTATGGATGCTGCACAGCTAACATGCATCAGGGGTGGCCGAAGTTCGCGGCCCATCTTTGGATGCGTTCACCGGACGGCGGGTTAGCGGCCGCGGCCCTCGCGCCATCGACGGTGCGCACGGATATCGGCGGCGCCCCCGTTACCATCCAGCTGGAGACGGATTATCCCTTCCGCGAGACGTTGACCTTTACGGTAACGGCGGCGGAGGAGACCGAGTTCCCGCTTCACCTGCGCATCCCGGCATGGGCTGACTCCCCCATGCTCACCGTGGAGGGCGACGAAGAGCAGGTAAATCCCGGCGCATTCCACACCCTGGAGCGCGTGTGGCGGGAGGGCGACACCGTCTTGACGCTTGAACTGCCCATGGCCGCCGAAGTTCACGAACGGTACAACGGGGCGGCGGCCGTTAGCCGTGGACCGCTCGTGTACAGCATGCCCATTCCGAGCGTTTGGCGGCAAATCGGCGGGGAGGAGCCTCGTGCGACCTGGGAGGTGTATCCCACCGCCATGTGGAACTACGGGCTGGTTCTGGATCAAAACGAGCCGGCGGAAGCCCTCACTTTCGAGGAACAGCCCATGACCGAGAATCCGTTCACGCCGGAGACAGCCCCTATGACTGCCGAAGTGAAGGGCCGGGTAGTCCCGCAATGGATGCTTGAACACAGCGCCGCGGGGCCGCCGCCTCAAAGCCCGGTGCGAACGGAGCAGCCCGAGGAGACCCTGGAACTCATCCCTTACGGCAGCACGGATCTCCGCATCACCGAGTTCCCTGTAATCGAATAGTGGGCTCGTCAGGCGAGGCCTTATGTTAAGGAGGAACAGAGACCATGCGCATCACTTGTACAGCGATGGGACTTGTGATAATGGCCGCAATTGGCGCGGCCGCGTCCAGCGCTGCCGAAGAACCCGAACGAAGCCTGGAAGTGTTGAGGGAGCGCTTCCTCGCGGATCAATTGGACCGGAGCGTTGACCCGGATCGCGTCCAGGAATTGATGGATACCATTGAGGACGGGGGAACGTGGCCGGGCATTGATTATGAAGATGTCTCGCGCACGGGATTCGAACACCGAAGTCATCTCGGCCACATGCTCCATCTCGCCCGGGCGTATCGGCAAGAGGGTTCCGGATTTCATGGCGATGCCGAGCTGCGGGATGTTGTTCTATCGGCGCTGGATTTCTGGCTCAAAAACGATTTCATCTGTGACAACTGGTGGCATAACGAGATCGGGACGCCCGGCCACATGGTGAACATCCTCCTGTTGTTGGAGCCCGAATTGAGTGAAGACCAGAAAGCAAAGGGCGTGGAGATTGCTTCCAGGGCGAATTTCGAGGGGGTCGGCGCCAGACCCGGGGGGGACTTCGTCAAGATCGCCGAAATCATGGCGCAACGGGGTGTGCTGGAAGGGGATGCGGATGTCGTGGAACGGGCGACGCAAGCCATCCGCGACGAACTCCGGATCACCACGCGCCGGGGCATACAGCCGGACTTCAGTTTTCATCATCGGCGCGACGGTGTCTTCACCGTGAGTTACGGCCGCGGATATGCCGCCGCGGTTGCGGGTTACGCCGCGAATACGCAGGACACCGTTTTCGAGCTACCCGAGGATGAGCTGAGTCTCGCCGTGGACCTCGAATTGGATGGTATCCGCTGGACGAATGTGCACGGCGTGTACCGGCACCCCGGCATTATGAACCGCGAGATCACCCGGCGGGGAGCGGTGTCCACCGACAGCGCGCGCCGGTTGACGGATTTCCTCCGGGCGACGGATTACCGCCGGGATGAACTCGAAGCGCTACGGGAAGCGCGCCGGCAGACGCGAGAACCCGCACATGAGGGCAACCGGTTCTTCTGGCGGTCCGACTATCTGGCCCACCAGCGGGCTGATTACTATGTCTCGGTGCGCATGTATTCCAGCCGGAACCACAGCATGGAGGCCCCTCACAATCAAGAGGGGCTGAAGAACCATCACCTCGCAGACGGCTCCAATTTCGTGTCGCGCACGGGCCGCGAGTATGACGGCATCTTCCCTGTGTGGGACTGGCAGAAAATTCCGGGGACCACCGTGGTGCAAAAGCCGGAACTGCCCGGGGCGGGCGACGTGCAAAAGCCGGGGTTGACGGACTTTGTGGGCGGCGCGTCCGACGACGAATATGGATTCGCGGCCTTTGATTTCGAGAGCCCGCATGATCCCCTCCGAGCGCGAAAGGCGTGGTTCTTTTTCGACGACGAGTACGTTTGCCTTGGCGCGGGCATCCAATCGGACGCGGAGCATCCCGTGGCGACGACGCTCGATCAAGTGCTGCTCAATGGCGAAGTCGCCGTGAATGGGGAATCCCTGGAGCGGGGCGAGCATGCGTTGGAGGATGTGGCTTGGATTCACCACAACGGCGTTGGCTACATCTTCCCGGCGGAAACCAACCTCCACATTTCCAACCAAACCGCGACGGGCCATTGGCGGCGGATCAATCATCAGTCATGGGCCACGGAAGAAGAAGTTGAGGAGGATGTGTTCAAGGCGTGGCTCGATCACGGCGAACAACCGGCGGGAGCATCCTACGAGTACATCGTGTTGCCCGATGCGGATGCCGGTGAGACAGCGGCCTACGACGATGGCCCCATCATCCTTGAAAACACCCCCGAGCTGCAAGCCGTCAAGCATCCCGGCCTGGGCGTAAGCCAAGTGGCGTTCTACGAGGCCGGAGAAATCGAGCTGACGGATGGGCTCAGCGTGGAGGTGAACGAACCGTGCCTGGTTATGGTGCGGCGCGATGGGGAGGAGGCCGAAAGCTTCACGGTGGCCGAGCCCACGCAATCACTCGATGCGCTGGAAGTGCGTGTCTCCCAACCGCTTGAACACGAAGCCGCCGAGTGGGACGCCGAGGCGGGGCTCACCCGCATCAACGTGGACCTGCCCGAAGACGGCTACGCGGGCCAAAGCGTGGTGTTTGAGTTCTAGGGCCCAGCATACGCATGCGCAAAGGTGAAATCGAATGGACGCGGGATTGAAGTTTAGTTACGACCGGGAATCGGATATCCTCTACATTGACAAACTCCCGCCCTATCCTGAACAGGAGTCCGAGGAGATAGGCGATGGAGTGGTCGCCCGTCTTAACCCAGAGACCGGAGATGTGGAAAACCTGGAAGTGCTTTTCTTTTCGACACGGCTTCTCCGCAGCGATCTCTTTGAGTTACCCATATCGGCGGAACTTCACCTCATGACCGAACGCGAGGGGTAAGTGGAGTATTCGAGTAGTCTGTGAGATTTGGAAAGGCTCTTGGAGTGACATAGCTCGAGTGGTTCGGCGGTTTGTTGACTCTGGATAACGAATAGTGAAGTCAGCTTTCAGGGCATAAAGGAGGTTAGACACATGGCGAGGTTAACGCGCCGGACATTCATGCAGGG
>JAWOFY010000052.1:0-6272 GCA_046497285.1 Candidatus Hydrogenedentota bacterium | reverse complement strand
CGGCTTTTGGGGCTTATGCTTGTGCTGGGGGTGCTTAGCTCGGGCATCACCATGCTTAGCTTCCTCGCGCCTATCCCCGGCCTCCAACAACTCCTTGAAGCTTTGCTGGGGGTGATTACAGGCGCCCTCTTTTACGTCGTGTATACGGTTTTGTACTTCAGTATCCGTAGCCAGCGCGAAAACATGGATGTGGAAGCCATGGTCGACCGTGTTTGCGCGCGGGTCCAGCAGGGCGGCGGCGAAGAGGTTGTGCTATGATTTGGAGCGCCGCAGGAGTGCAGAGCGGGAGGGCGGATCCCAGCGCGGGGCAGATCAGGGAGACGGTGCGGGAGGTGGTGGCCGAAGGGCCGTACTATCTGGAGGGGCATCAGCATTTTCAACCCATTTGGATGCAGCGCATTCAGGCGTGGATTCTGGACTTGCTCGATCAGTTCTTGAGTCTTGTTGAACGGATTACTCCGGCTGGAACGCTGGGATTCTACTTGGTGGTGACGGCCTTGATCGCCATCCTGTGCGCGCTGATGGCGCACATCATTTACACCATGTATGTCGCCATGCGCCCCCCAACCCATGCCATGACCGCCCGGGATAATGAGAACGGCGCGGCGTTCGACCACAAGCCGATCGTGGAAGAGGCGCGGGAGCTGGCTGCGCGGGGCCGCTATGGAGACGCTACGCGCGTGCTGTTTCGGGCCGCGCTCACGTTGCTGGAAGCGAAGCGGGGGGGCCGCATCCGCAAGGGATTGACGAATAGAGAATACCTGCGCACCTTTCGGTCGGACTGGGTCGTGAATTCGCTCAAACCGTTCGTGGAGGTGCTGGACCGGAAGTGGTATCGCAGCGAGCCGTTTCAGCCCGAGGATTTCCAGCGATGCGAGGCGGCGCTCGAAAACCTTGAGCAGGCGCTGGAGGAGCGCGGCCTGTGATTCGCGTCCGGTACATTATTGCAGCGTTGGCGGCGTTGGTGGCGCTCAACATCGCCTGGCAGCTCTATCAGACTTGGCGGGAGCCGTCTCCCCGGGAATTCGCGCCGACCTCGTATAGCGGAATGGCCGCGGGATACCGCGCGCTATACGAACTCCTTGACACGCTTGGGCCGGCTCCCGAACGCGGCATTACTCCGCCCTCGCTACAAGTGGACAGGGATACGCGCCTACTCCTGCTAGAGCCGCAACTTATGGCGCTTGAACTGGAAAAGGCCTACCTCAAGGAATTGGAAGATTGGCTTGAAGGAGGCGGGGAATTGGTGCTGCTCACGCCCCGTCTGGTGAATCGCATGTTCCGGGACGCGCCGGCATTGCGGAAGCGTTCGGACGAATCCGAAGACTCCGATGGCGAGGAGGACGAAGAAGACGAAGTCACCGTACAGGAACGGCTTCGCCGGATGACGCATGCCCAAGCCTTGGAGATGATTGGGGCGCCGAAAATGCCGGAGCGGTTTGGGCTTACAGGACTCGCCATGGAGGGGGAGTGGACCCCCTTTGCCCCCTTTGACGCGGAGTTCATTCCGATGACTCCGGGTTTTCACATGCCCGAACTCTACGAGCTTTACCGGCCCTCTATGGGGGCCTACGACGTTCGGTTCACGGGCGCGTGGGAGCATCTCGAAGCCGATGTGCGCGAGTTGACGCTCACCCGAAACGATATCCCTCACATTACGGGCGAGGGCCTTGACCGAGCCTTGGCGGCTATTGAAGTGCGGCCAAAAGGCGCGGCGGACGAGACGGAATGGAGCACCGTGGGAGCAAAGTTCCCCAAAGGCTCGGGCGCCGTGACGTTGATTAGCGATCCTTTGATGCTGCGCAATCAGGGCCTGATTGAGACGGACAACGCCGTTTTGGGGTATCATCTCGCGGCGGGACCTAACCAACGCCGCCCCCTGCTTGATGAGTACTACAAGGGCGCGCTTGAACAGGGCAACCCGTTTGTCTTGCTGGGGCTGCATCCCTACGGCGTCATGGCGCTGGGAGCCGTCGCCGCGAGCGCGCTGCTCGCCTGGCGCCTGGGCGTGTCCTTCGGGCCGCCCAAGCCTCCGCCGCCGCCCTCGCGGCGTCATATCCGGGATTACGTGGATGCGATGGCCCGGCTCTTTTTCCGGGGCCAGAAGCACCGCTTCGTCGTGGAAACCTGCCGGGCGGGCGTGCTGGACCAGCTTCGCGAAGAATTACACTTGCCCCATGGCGTGAGCGAGGGCAGCATATTGGGCCGGCTTGCCCGGCGGGATCCGAAACGGGCCGAGATGTTGAACGAAGCGCTTGATCAGAGCCGGGAGGCGCTAGGAACGCTTCCTCCGGCGCGAGCCGAGCAGAGGGAGATCCCTTTGTGGAAAGTGCATGAACTACAGGAGAAATTTGAAGCATGTCTACCGAAACCGGCGCCGTCTCCGGACCAAACGCGCCCGATATCCCAACCCTCTACCAAGGGGCGGTAGCGGAATTCCAGAAGGTCATTTTTGGACAAGACGATACGTTGCGGTTTTGCGTCGCCGCCCTTCTCTCGAACGGCCACGTCCTACTCGAAGGCGTGCCGGGCACGGCCAAGACCACGCTGGTCCGCACGGTGGCGGCGTCCCTGGCCATGGACTTCAGCCGGATTCAGTTCACCCCGGACTTGCTGCCCAACGACGTGACCGGCTCGTACGTGTTCCGGCCGACCAACGGGGAATTTGAGTTCCGGCCCGGGCCGGTGTTCGCAAACTTCGTGCTGGCCGACGAAATCAACCGGGCCCCGGCCAAGACCCAGTCCGCCCTGCTCGAGGCGATGCAGGAAGGCACGGTCAGCCAAGAGAAGACGGTGCATCAATTGCCGAGGCCCTTCATCGTGTTCGCCACGCAGAATCCCGTCGAACACGAGGGTACGTATCCGCTGCCGCTGGCGCAACTCGACCGGTTTATGTTTAAGGTCCTCGTGAACTATCCCGATGAGACCGCCGAGGAACGGGTTTTGGCCGAACACCATGCGAACGCCGGTTCGGCTAGCTTCAGCGGCTTTGGCGTCCAGCCTGTGGTGAACCAAGACGACATCCTTGCCGCGCGCGAGGTCATCCGGGAGACCTTCGTGCGCCCCGAGGTGGTGCGTTACGTGCGTAAGCTCGTTCACGCCACACGGGAAGATCCCAATTTCCTCGTTGGCGCGAGTCCCCGGGCGGGCTTGACCCTGCTCATGGGGGCCAAGAGCCTCGCCCGCTTCGACGGACGCGACTACGTCACCCCCGATGATATCAAGGAAGCCTTCGCGCCCTCTCTGCGGCATCGGCTGGTGCTGAGTCCCGGCTCTGAACTCGAGGATGTCACGGTGGATGACGCCTTGCGCCAAGTCATGAACAGCGTCGAGGTCCCCCGGTGAAACCCGTCCCTGGCAATGCATTGGCGGCCATCGCTTTGGGACTCGCTGCGCTCTCGGGAGCGTATCTCTTCGACGCGCCCGTGGGGCCGGTTCTTGCCGTTGGCTGGGGGGGGCTGGCTGCTGCGAGCGCCTACGACGCATGGCGCGTATGGCGGGGGATGCGGGACATCGCCGTTGAGGCGCACGTTCCCGAACGGGGTAGCCGCGGACGGAGCGTGGCCTTCAAGCTCGTGCTTCACAACAACGGCTCCCGGCGGTTGCTAGCGTCGGCCCGTCCGGAACTGCCCGAGGCTGGCGTTCCCCGGGACGTGATTGTGCAATTCGCCTTGCCTCCCGCTGAACCGCAAGAGGCCAGCCTCAGTATCCACATGCCCGACCGGGGGGAGCATCGCTTTGGGGCTGTCCATTTGCGCGTGCGGAGTCCGTGGCGGCTGTTCCAATGGCAATGCGTCCACCCCTTCGAACAGAGCTGCCGAGTTTATCCCGATATTGAAACGGTCAAGGAACATCTGCGCGCCAAGGCCTATCAGCAAACCGCATTGCAGGTCCAAACCTCGCGATACCGGGGCGTCGGCAGCGAATTCGAGAGCCTGCGGGATTACGAGTACGGCGATGAGATTCGCCGCATTGACTGGCGCGCCACGGCCAAACACCAACGGCCCATCGTTCGTAATTACGAGATCGAGACCCACCGCAATGTCATGATTGTCATTGACCGAGGCCGGCTCATGGCGGCGCGGACCGCAGGCGGCGCGAAGCTGGACCACGCCATTGACAGCGCGTTGCTTATTGCTGGGGTGGCCCTGAAAAACGGGGACCAGTGTGGACTTCTGGTCTTTGACGATGATGTGGCCCTCCACCTCAAACCACGGAACGGTTTGCAACAACTCACCCGCATTACCGAAGCCCTCGTCGGCGTACAACCCCGCATGGCCGAAAGCCATTTTCGGAAGGCCTTCATCGTGCTTCAACAGCAGTTGACGAAGCGGAGCCTGGTGGTGGTGATTACCGACGTGGCCGACCCCGAAACCGCCCGTCCGCTGATCGCGGGGACGCGGGCCTTGGGACAGCGGCACTTAATGGTGACAGCGGCCTTACGCACGCCGGAACTTGAGGGAGTGTTGGAGGAGCCCAGCAAGGACACGATGGATCCCTTCCGCAAAGCGGTTACCTACCGCTTGCGCCGGGAACGCAACGAGGTGTTGGCCACCATCCATAAGGACGGCGCTTACGTGCTTGATGTGCGCCCCGAGGAGCTGCGCCTTCCCTTAGTGAACAAGTACGTCGAACTCAGAGAGATGAACCGGCTCTGATGCGCTCCGGGGTTTCCCGTTCATCGGCTCGCAACCTCGCCTCCCGCGCTTGTTTGCGCCGCTCGCGTTGTTCCACCACGTATCCCCGCGTGAAATAGAGCAGCCAGAACACCGCCGTGCCCGCAGCGAACATCAGCCGGGCGGATGTTCCTAATTCGCTCTGCCGCAGGAATCCCTCGGCGAGCGCCGCGATGATGAACAGCGGGATCACCCCCATGGCGAGCCGAACGCATTCCCTGCCCGCCGCCCTCACGTTCTCCTTCCGGCCATGCAATCCGGGCCGGACCACCGCCATGCCCAACAGAAATCCCGCCCCGCCGCACAGAATGATGGCGAGGAACTCCGTCACCCCGTGGGGCAATAGCCACGCCCAGACCTCCGCCACGATGTCGTTCCGGTGATGCATGGCCGTGAAGGCGCCGAGAATGCCGCCATTGTAGAGTAGCATAAGGACGGTGGGCACGCCTGCGAGAACCCCGGCCACGAAGGCGTTCCAGCCCACCTGCGTGTTGTGGGCGAAGAGCTGGGTGGTAAACGCGAACTTGGCCTCCCACGACATGTCCCGCCCCCCTTGGAGCATCTCCTGCAACTGTTCCGCGGTGGATCCTGGCAGGCGCACGTCCCCGGGCATCATCAAGGCGTAGCGAGCCTTCGGTTCGAGGTCGGTTGCAAAATGGCCCGCTATCGCTCCGATGAGTAGCAAACTCAATGCCACGGCATGATAGGGCCAGGTGCGGGCTACGGCCCGGGCGAATCCCGTCACGTAGAAGCGCAAGATGGCCTTCAAGGGATTGGGCCGGGGGGAAATATACACGAAACTGTGGGCGCGCGCCACGAGGTTATTGAGGTACGCCGTAAGGTTTGGATCGCGGCCGCGACTTTGAACTTGGGCCAGATGAATCGTGCAGAGGCGGTACAGGCGATCCAGCCGGCTCAATTCCTCCGCGGACAATCGCTTCAGCCCCCGCCGCCGGGCGCGGGCGAGCAAGTCCTCGAGTTCCGCCCATTGCGGCCGGGCGCGCTCGATAAAGGTCGCCCCCGCAGCGGCGGCGGATTCCGGCGAGGCTTCTTCCAACATGCGCGATTGCGTTTCAGAAGGAGTCATGATGCGATGCATCTCCGAGTGAGGTGGCCTCTATTACGCCCCGTACTGTAGCTTTCCCGGCCCCCTCGACGCAATTCGCGCTGCGGTAACCGGCGCGCGCCAGTACCTCTTCAGCCGTTAACTTGTAAAAAATGCGGCGTTGCGCCCCACGATTGGCTCCGGTTGGAGTTCAAAAGGAACGCTGCAGCCTTGCCTCCATGCGTGGGTGAACATCCAAAGACCCCAAAGGGGTCACAGATAGTAGCCTGGGGTTGAAGCGCGCGCGGCGCGCGATACCCCAGGACCGCTACCAGCTGTCATCCCTACGGGATGGATTTGATTTTGACAGCGTGTCAGGCTACGTCTGACGCAACCGGGGTATCCACAAAATACGGGCGGACAGTGCACTAGCGCCTCTTCCGTCCTTGATTTGTGGATAGCCTTTATTCTTGGCGGTGACGTAGCACGGCCTTCCAGCCCGTGGTTCATGGCCTGGAAGGCCATGCCACCTCCTTGGGGCGGGGGCGAAG